>NZ_RHPP01000171.1 GCF_003935715.1 Stenotrophomonas sp. 278
ACTCGGCGCAGCCGCGCCGCGACTTCGCCGACCTGCGCGCCCCGGCCGACGGCCTGATCTCGAAGCGGCTGGTGCAGCCGGGCCAGGTGGTGTCGGCTGGCACCGAACTGCTGCGCCTGATCCGCGATGGTCGCCTGGAATGGCGTGCCGAACTGCCGGAGGATCAGCTCACCGGCGTGGCGGTCGGCAATCCGGTGCAGTTGCCGTATGGCGGGCAGACCATCACCGGCCGCATCCGCGCGGTCACCCCGGGCGTGGACGCGCAGACCCGCACCGGCACTGTCTACGCCGACCTGCCCGAACCGGGCACGTTGAAGCAGGGCGTCTATGTCGAAGGCCGCATCGTCACCGGCGACGGCGAAGTGCTCACCATTCCGACCGCGGCCATCGTGCAGCGCGACGGACACAGCTATGTGTTCAGCGTCAGCGACAAGCAGCAGGCCACCCGTCATCGCGTGCGCACCGGCCAGGCACTGCAGGGCCGCACCGCAATCCTGGAAGGGCTGAAGGCCGGCGACAAGGTGGTGGTGGACGGGGCGGGCTTCCTGGGTGAAGGCGACCGCGTGCGCGTGGTAGACGCCAGCGCTGCCAAGAAGGCGACCGCGCAATGAATTTCTCCGCCTGGGCGATCAAGCGCCCGTTACCCGCCCTGCTGATCTTCTTCGTGCTGTGCGTGGCCGGCCTGTGGGGTTTCCACCAGCTGCCGGTGGCGCGCTTCCCGGACATCGCCTTCCCGATGACCACGGTCACCGTGACCCAGCCGGGCGCGTCGCCCAGCCAGCTGGAAGCGGAGGTCACCCGCAAGGTGGAAGATTCCGTCGCCACGGTGAACAACGTCAAGCGCGTGATCTCCTCGGTCAGCGAAGGCGTCAGCACCACCACGATCGAGTTCCAGCTGGAAGCCGACCTGGCCACCGCGCTGGACGACACCCGCGACGCGGTCACGCGCATCCGCACCGACCTGCCGCAGGACATCCAGGAACCGGTGATCTCCAAGGTGGATATCGGCGGTTCGCTGATGACCTACGCCCTGGTCGCGCCGCACATGACCCCGGACGAAGCCAGCTGGTTCGTCGACCGCGACATCTCTCGCGCCATGTATGGCGTGCCGGGCGTGGCCCGGGTCACCCGGGTGGGCGGCGTGCAGCGCCAGGTGCGGGTCGACCTGGACCCGAACGCGCTGATCGCCATGGGCATCACCGCCGGTGATGTCTCGCAGCAGCTGGCGCGCATCCAGGTCGAGCGCGCCGGCGGCAAGGCCGAGATCGAAGGTGCGCAGCAGACCATCCGTACCCTGGGTACGGTAGCCGATGCGCAGGCGCTGCGTGACTACTCCATTGCCCTGCCGGATGGCCGCTCGGTGCGGTTGTCCACGCTGGCCAAGGTGACGGACGCTGCCGCTGACCCGACCGAAGCCGCGCTGCTGGATGGCGAGGAGGTGGTCGCGTTCTCGATGTCGCGCACGCGTGGCTCCAGCGAAGTGAAGGTGGAAGCCGGCGTGCACGAGGCGCTGGACAGGATCAAGGCCGAACACCCCGGCATCGACTTCAAGCTGGTCACCACCGCCATTGATGAGACGCACCGCTCATACGATTCGTCGATGACCATGCTGTACGAGGGCGCGTTGCTGGCGCTGCTGGTGGTATGGCTGTTCCTGCGCGACTGGCGCGCCACCTGGGTATCGGCGTTGGCGCTGCCGTTGTCGATCATTCCCACCTTCGCGGTGATGTACTTCTTCGGCTTCACCCTGAACATGATCACCCTGCTGGCGTTGTCGGTGGTGGTCGGCATTCTGGTCGACGATGCGATCGTGGAAATCGAGAACATCGTGCGCCACCTGCGCATGGGCAAGCCCCCGCTGGAAGCAGCGCGTGAGGCCGCCGGCGAGATCGGCAACGCAGTGATCGCCACCTCGCTCACCCTGGCGGCGGTGTTCATCCCGGTGGCGTTCATGCCCGGCATCGCCGGCAAGTTCTTCCGCGAGTTTGGCTGGACCGCGGCCACGGCGGTGCTGTTCTCGCTGCTGGTCGCGCGTCTGCTGACCCCGATGATGGCGGCCTACCTGCTCAAGCCGCACGGCGAGGAGAAGCCCGAGTCGAAACTGATGACCTGGTACCTGGGCTGGGTCGACGCGGCACTGCGCCATCGCGGCCGTACCCTGTGGCTGGCGACCGGTCTGTTCGTGGCCTCGCTGGCACTGGTGCCGCTGATCCCGGCCACCTTCATCCCGCAGTCCGACCTGGGCCGCAGCAACCTCAGCCTGGAACTGCCGCCGGGTACACGCCTGCAGGAAACCGTGGCGGTGGCCGAACAGGCGCGCGCGCTGCTCAAGGACATGCCCGAACTGAAGCAGGTCTACACCGCGGTCGGCAGCGTGCTCGATCTGGGCGACCCCAGCGCCACGGGCGTGGGCGAGCCGCGCAAAGCCACGCTGGTGCTGGATTGGGGACTGGCCGACGACCGTGACCGCGATCAGCGCGTGCTGGAGCGCGAAGCGCGCAAGCGCCTGGCTGACCTGCCCGGCGTGCGCGTGAGCTATGTCAGCTCCGAGCCGGGCAACCTGCTGCAGCTGGTGCTTTCCGGCGACGACCCGCAGCGCCTGCAGGACGCTTCCACCGCGTTGGAACGCGACCTGCGCGGCATCCAGGGACTGGGCAGCGTGACCTCCACCGCGTCGCTGCTGCGCCCGGAAATCCAGATCGTGCCCAACCCGGCGCGCGCCGCCGACCTGGGCGTGGCCACGGCGGACATCGCCGAAGCGGCTCGCATCGCCACCGCCGGTGACTACGAACAACGCCTGGCCAAGCTCAACCTGCCTGACCGGCAGGTGCCGATCCGGGTCGGCTTTGCCGAAGCCGATCTGGCCAACCCGTCGCTGGTGCACCAGTTGCGCGTGCCCGGTCGTGACGGCCCGGTGCCGCTGGCCGCGGTGGCCGACATCCAGCCGGGCAGCGGTCCGTCCCAGATCTCGCGCTATCAGCGCCAGCGCAACGTCACCCTCACCGCCGAGCTCAACGGTCGCCCGCTGGGTGAAGTGATGACCGAGCTGCAGGCGCTGCCCACGGTGAAGAAGCTGCCACCCGGCGTCACCTTCCTCAACACCGGCGATGCCGAGGTGTTCGTGGAGCTGTTCATCGGCTTCCTGCTGGCGATGGCGGCTGGCCTGATCTGCATCTACATGGTGCTGTTGCTGCTGTTCAATCATGCGCTGATGCCGGTCACCATCCTGGCGGCGGTGCCGCTGTGCGCCGGCGGTGCATTCGGTGCGCTGCTGATCACCCAGAACATGCTCTCGCTACCGGCGCTGATCGGCCTGCTGATGCTGATCGGCATCGCCACCAAGAACTCCATCCTGCTGGTGGACTACGCGGTAATGGCCGAGGACGAGCAGGGCATGAGCCAGCATGATGCACTGATCGATGCCTGCCGCAAGCGCGCACAGCCGATCATCATGACCACGCTGGCGATGGGTGCCGGCATGATGCCGATCGCGCTGGGTTTTGCCGGCGACTCCAGCTTCCGCGCGCCGATGGCCATTGCGGTCATCGGTGGTCTGATCACCTCCACGCTGCTCAGCCTGATCGTGATCCCGGCCGCTTTCACCGTAGTGGATGACGTGGGCGAATGGCTCTCGCGGAAGTTCCGCCATCGCTCCTCGCATCATTCGCACGCGGCGGGCGAGTGAGGGGCTGCCGACGGAGGTTCGAGACCTCCACTGGAGCACAGTGTCATGTGGAAGTCACCCGCGCTGTCGATACTCCGGCGCGTCTTCCATCCCCCACTGAGACCCCATGCGCATTGCCGGACGTGTTCCCCGCATCACCCTGCTGGCCCTGACCCTCACCGCCGCGCTGGACGTACTGGCGGCCGAGAATGCCCCCGTTGACGATGCGCGCACGCTGGACCAGGTGCAGGTGATCGGTCAGGCCACCAGCTACGCCAAAACCAGCGTCAGCCAGGAGACCCTGCAGCGCCAGCAGATCATCGGCAGCGTCAATGGCGCTCTCAATGAACTGCCCGGTGTCGTTGTCAGCGAAGCAGACGCCACCGGCTCATCGGTATGGGGCACGCAGATCAGCATGCGTGGCTTCGTCACCAACCGTGACACACAGCAGATCGGCACCACCGTTGATGGTTTGCCCAACGGTGGCTCCGGCTACGGCGGTGGATCGCTGGCCAACCGTTACATCGACACGCTCGACCTGGAAACCATCGAGGTCAGCCAAGGTACGGCGGACATCTCTTCGCGCTCCAACGAGGCACTTGGTGGCACCCTGAACTTCCTCACCAGTGATCCGCTCAGCGAGCAGCGCCTGCGCATGGTGGTCGGGGCCGGTGACAACGACATGCGCAAGTACTACGTGCGCTATGACACCGGCGTGCTCGGCGGGCACACCCGCGCCTGGATCAGCGCCTCGTCGGCACGGGTCAGCGACTGGATTGACGGCAGCGGCAAGACCAGCAATGACCACGTGGCTGCGAAGTTCATCACCGAGCTCGACCGCTGGACCCTGAGCGGCTATGCCTCATACAACGACGCCGACGAGCCGGAGTACACCAGCGTCACCCCGGCCGCCTTTGCCACCAACCCCAGCCGCGACGGCCTGACCGGCACGCTCACCGGCATTCCCAACCTGGACCAGAACTACCGCTCTGGTTCGCGCGCGCTGCGCGAGAACACCTTCGCCTACCTGCGCGGCGCGTTCGACAGCGGCAACGGCTTCAAGGCCACCCTGAGCGGCTACATGCACAAGATGGAAGGTCGCGGCGACTGGCTGCCGCCGTACCTCGTGCAGGCACGCAACGACGGTGCCGGCGCACCGGAGTCGGAATACCTGGGCGGCAGCACCAGCTACGGTGGCAGCGCGCTGGGCCAGTTCTATTTCGTCAATCCGGACGGCAGCGCCGCGCAGATGATCGCCGGCTGCACCCCGCGCGCGGGTTTCAGCGCCGAGTACGACCCCAACTGCTATGCCGCCAACGTGCAGGGTGTGCAGTCCTACCGCCACACCCACTACGACAACGACCGCGCCGGCGTCACCGCCGATGTCGAATGGACGCAGGAACTTGGGCCAGTGAACAACACGGTCCGCGCCGGTCTCTGGCTGGAGAAGTTCGACCGTACCGCGCGCCGCGACTGGCACCGCCTGCTCAACGTGGGTACCGACATCGGCTTCGACCAGCAGCCGTACTGGGTGCAGTTCGAAGATGATTACAGCACCGACGAGCAGATGTACTACGTCGAGGACGTGGCCCGCTTCGGCGCGTTCAGCGCCCGTGTCGGCGTGAAGCAGTTCTTCGTCGACCAGACCCGTCACCGCACCATCGGCGCGGCCGAGAACGTCCGTTCGGATTCGAAGTCCGACCCGCTGATCTCCGCCGGCGGAACCTGGATGCTGCCAGGGGAGGGGCTGGAAATGTTCGCCGGCTTCTCGCAGAACTTCGCCGCCATTCCGTCCGGCGTGCTGGGGGAGACCGATCCCCAGCGCTTCGCCCGGGTAGAGCCTGAAACCGCCGACAACATCGAGCTCGGCCTGCGCATCAGCCGCTGGCCCTTGACCGGTTCGATCACCCTGTACAAGATCAAGTTCGACAACCGCATCGTCTATCTGCCGGCGCGCCTGGCCGATGGCATCGACTATCTGGATGAAACCGATGGCGTGTACGAGAACTTCGGTGGCGTGGAAAGCAACGGCGTGGAAGCCGCACTTGGCTACGGCTGGGACAACGGCTGGCGCATCAACGGGGCCTATACCTGGAACCGTTCCAAGTACCTGGGCAGTGGCAATGCCGACCGCGACGCCGCGCTGGGCATCGTGGACGGTGCGCAGGTGATCGGTCAGCCGCGCCACATGCTGGTGATGTCGGCCGACTGGCAGGGCGAGAACTGGAACTTCGGTCTGTCCGGCCGCTACCTCGGCGAGCGCTATCTCGACGCGTCCAACAGCGCGAAGCTGTCGTCGGCCACGGTGTTCAACGCCAACATCGGCTTTGACCTGCAGACACTGTCGCCGAAGCTGAAGGGCGTGGGCGCGAGCATCGTGGTCAACAACCTGACCGACCGCAAATACCTGGCCGGCGTGGATGGCAGCAACTCGGCTTTCATCGGCGCACCGCGTACCGTCGGCTTCTCGGTACGGGTTGACCTGTGACCGATATCGGTCGTCGTCGACTGCTGAAGGGGGGCATCAGCGCCGGCATCGCCGCGCTGATGCCCAGCATCGCGCGGGCCGCGGCCATCGCGCCCGATGCGCGCACCCGCAGCCTGCAGGACCTGCAGCACATCGTGGTGTTCATGCAGGAGAACCGCTCGTTCGACCACTACTTCGGTACGCTGCCGGGGGTGCGCGGCTTTGGCGACCGTTTCGTCGCACCCGCAGCGCCACTGGCAGCGGGACAGCCGGCGCGTACGCTGTGGCTGCAGCCCAACGCCGCCGGCACACGCGGAATCGCACCGTTCCCATTGGACACGGCTGCGCGATTCGGGGTCATGCGGGTTGAGGGTACGCCGCATACCTGGCCCGATGCACAGCGCGCCTGGGATCACGGGCGCATGGCGCACTGGCCGGTAGCCAAGCAGGATCACGCGATGGGGTATTACCGTCGTGCCGATTTGCCATTCCAGTTCGCGCTCGCCGAGGCGTTCACCGTCTGCGATGCCTACCACTGCGCGATGCAGGCCGGCACCAACCCGAACCGCCTGTTCCTGTGGACCGGACACAATGACCCGCACGCGCGCCACGGCGGACCGGCGGTGGCGAACTCGCACGACAACTTCCCCGAACTGGGCGGCAATCCGGACAGCTACACCTGGGCCACCTACGTGGAGCAGCTGCAGCAGGCCGGCGTGGACTGGCGCATCTACCAGGACATGGCCGACAACTTCACCGACAACCCGCTGGCCGGGTTCGAGACCTTCCGCCAGGCCTGGCGCGACGCGCCCGGGCATGATGCACAACTGCGCGACCGTGGCGTGACCACGCGCGGTCTGGCCCAGCTGCGCGAGGACGTGCAGCGGAGCCGACTGCCACAGGTGAGCTTCATCATTGCCGATGCCGCCGGCAGCGAGCATCCCGGACCGTCCAGTCCGGCGCAGGGGGCAGCGTATACCGCACGCGTGCTGGATGCCTTGACCGCGAATCCGGAGGTCTGGAGCCGCACCGCACTGCTTCTGATGTTCGACGAGAACGACGGGTTCTTCGACCACATGCCGCCGCCGGCCCCGCCTTCGGCTGATGCCTCGCGGCCCGGCGGATGGGCGGGGGCCTCGGCGGTGTCCACAGAAGGCGAGTATCACCAGCATGCCTCACCGGGCAACGAGAAATCCGACCCGCTCGATCTGCGCGGGAGGCCGTATGGCCTGGGCCCGCGCGTGCCGTTGTACGTGATTTCACCGTGGAGCCGCGGTGGCTGGGTGGACTCGCAGGTGTACGACCACACCTCAGTCATCCGCTTGATCGAACGCCGCTTCGGGGTGTCTGCACCGCAGCTGTCACCCTGGCGGCGCGCGGTGTGTGGTGATCTGACTGCTGCGTTTGATTTCTTGCGCACCGACGAGCGTCCGTTCGTGGGCACGTTGCCGGCCACCGCTGAGACCGCTGCCCGCGCCGCCGCGCTGCCCGGGCGAACCGTGCC
>NZ_RHPP01000172.1 GCF_003935715.1 Stenotrophomonas sp. 278
CTTGCGGCCCTCGGCGCGCTCGACGGCGAACCGGCGGGCGGCCTCGACCGAGCTGGAACGCTCGTCGACCAGCACCACCGGCAGCTTGAAACGTTCCCGCAACTGGCGGGCGAAGCCCTGCGCACGCTTGCGGTTGGGCTGGTCCTGGCCGTCCAACGTGAGCGGGTCGCCCACCACCAGGCCGTCAGGTCGCCATTCCTTGATCAGTCGTTCGACCGCGCCCCAGTCCGGACCGTTGCCGTGCACATCCACCACCGCGATGGCGCGGGCGTGGGTGCCGAAGGAACTGCCGATGGCCACGCCAATGCGGCGCGAACCGACGTCAAAGCCCAGCACCGTGCCGTCGCGACGGATGCTGGCCGGCTCAGACATGGCCGCTGTAACCGGTGTGGTGGAACAGGTCCACGCCCAGGCGCGCCGCCGCGCCCTGCCAGCGCTCGTCCAGCGGCGTGCTGAACAGCAGGTCGGCGTCGGCCGGTACGGCCAGCCAGCTGTTCTCAGCCAGCTCGTTCTCCAGCTGCCCGGAACTCCAGCCCGCACAGCCCAGCGTGACCAGCGCATTGCGCGGGCCTTCGCCGCGCGCCATGGCTTCGAGGATGTCGCGCGAGGTCGTGAGGAACAGGCCCTCGCCCACGGTGAGGCAGGCGTCCCATTCGCGCGGGTCGTCATGGATCACAAAGCCGCGTTCAGGGTGCACCGGACCGCCGTTGAGCACCGGAATGCCACGCAGGGCGGCATCGTCGGTGCTGATCTCCATCTGCGCCAGCACTTCGCCGAGCGTGTACTCGGACGGCTGGTTGACCAGCACGCCCATGGCACCGGCCTCGTCGTGCTGGCAGATCAAGGCCACGCTGCGGGCAAACGTGGGATCGGTCAGCGACGGCAGCGCTACCAGCAGGTGATCGGCGAGGGACGTGGGCAGCTGTGACATGGCCCCATTCTAACCGCAGGGCTCCAGACAGGGGCGTGAGCGGTGGGCTAGGATGCGCATTGATCTGCACGGACGCATCACATGAACGACACCTCCCTGCCCGCCCTGCCCTTGTCCTCGCGCAGCACCATCGTGCTGATCGCGCTGCTGCAGGGGCTGGCGCTGTACGCCGTGCAGCAGGCCGGCGAAGACTGGCCGTTCCAGGACATCGCCAGCCGCTATCGCTGGTATACGTGGGTGTTGACCATTCCCACCGCTGTTGCGCTGACCCTGGTGGACCTGCGCGACCGCCGGCTGTGGCTGCATGCGGCGATCGGCTCGGCGGTGGTGCTGGCGCTGGCCAGCTGGATCGGCTGGAACCTGGGCGGCGGTGCCACTGGCCTGGTGGATGGCCCGCTGCACTGGCCGTTCTCGATGAGCATGGGCATTGCCGTGTTCGTGATCCTGCCCTGGTGGCAGTTCCGCCTGCAGCACGGTCATTGGCGTGCCACCTATGACGGCTTGTTCGAACGCGCCTGGCAGAACGGGCTGACCCTGGCGCTGGCACTCGCCTTTACAGGCCTGACCTGGATGCTGTTGTGGCTTTGGGCAGAGCTGTTCCAGCTGGTGGGCATCGAGTTCTTCGACGACCTGTTCCACGAAAATGCCTTTATCTCCCTGGCCACCGGCTGCCTGTTCGGCTTTGGTGTATTGATCGGCCGCACCCAGCACCGCGCCATCCAGGTGACCCGGCAGGTGCTGTTCGCAATCTGTCGCGGCCTGCTGCCGTTGCTGTCGTTCATTGTCGTACTGTTCGTGCTGAGCCTGCCGTTTGCGGGGCTCGAGGCGCTGTGGAAGACCCGATCGGCGACCTGGCTGCTGGTGACCGTGTCGCTGCTGCTGGTGGCACTGACCAATGCGGTGTACCAGCACGACAGCGAGCGTGCGGCGTATCCGATGTGGCTGCGCCGACTGGTGGATGTCAGCCTGCTGGCATTGCCGCTATATGCGGTGCTGGCGCTGTATGCGATGGCACTGCGCATCGCCCAGTACGGCTGGACGCTGGAGCGCTTCTGGGGCGCGCTTGTGGTGCTGATGGTGACTGGCTACGCGGTGGGCTACGCGCTGTCCGTGCTGCGCCGGCGCGGCCGCTGGCTGCAGCCGATTGAAACGGTCAACCGCTGGATGTGCTGGACGGTGCTTGCGGTAGCCCTCCTGGCCAATTCGCCGCTGCTGGATGGCGTACGCATCAGTGTCGCCAGCCAGGTGGCGCGGCTGAAAGCCGATCCTGCTGCGATCGACGCCGACGACGCCACCGCACTGCGCTTCCAGTTCGGCCGTCGCGGCGTGGATGCGCTGCGCGAACTGCAGCGCGACCCGCGGATCAGTACTGATCCGCGCGCGGCCAGCGTGGTCAAGGATGCCCTGGCCAAGGAGACGCGCTGGGATGGAAAGGGCCGGGTGGATGACGGACTGCGCGACCTGGCCGG
The DNA here is from genome assembly GCF_003935715.1 of Stenotrophomonas sp. 278. Taxonomy (GTDB): domain Bacteria; phylum Pseudomonadota; class Gammaproteobacteria; order Xanthomonadales; family Xanthomonadaceae; genus Stenotrophomonas; species Stenotrophomonas maltophilia_AH. Next base: position 2,401 of record NZ_RHPP01000172.1, read on the forward strand.
CCTGCAGCGTCAGGTCGTGGTCGCCCAGGGCAGCCCTGCACCCGATGCCGACTGGTGGCAGATGCTGTTGGATCGCAAGCTGCACGCCGCTGGCTGCCTGGAGCGGGATGCCAGCTGCGTGGCCCTGCGCCGTGATCTTGATGGCGATGGCATGGACGACATGCTGCTATGCGACCTGTCCGTGTACAGGGGGCCCACGTGCCAGGTGCACGCGCGCGCCACCGGCACGATGCCAGGCCGGTGGTGGAATGCCGGCGAGGTCAGCTTCTACAACGCGGGCAACAAAGAGCACGTGGGCAAGATCAACGCGGCGCTGAAGCAGGGTAAGCTGGAGCAGCGCCAGCCGCGCTGGCCGCAACTGCTGCTTCCGGACGTGGAAGCAAGAATCAGCGAAAACAGCGACGAAGCGAAGGTTGAGGACGACAGCCCATGAGCGGCTACTGCAGCATCGCGCCGGGACACCCGGTGCACGGCCACTACCACGACCATGAATACGGTTTTCCGCAGCGGGACGAGCGCGAGCTGTTCGAGAGGCTGATCCTGGAGATCAACCAGGCCGGCTTGAGCTGGGAAACCATCCTGAAGAAGCGCGAAGGCTTCCGTGCGGCCTACAGCCAGTTCGAGGTGGACGCCGTGGCGGCGTATGGCGAACGCGACGTCGAGCGGCTGTTGAACGACGCCGGCATCATCCGCAACCGGCTGAAGGTGCACGCGGCCATCCACAACGCGCAGGTGATCCAGCAGCTACGTGCCAGCCATGGCAGTTTCGCCGACTGGCTGGATGCGCACCACCCGCGCAGCAAAGCCGACTGGGTAAAGCTGTTCAAGAAAACCTTCCGCTTCACCGGTGGCGAGATCACCGGCGAATTCCTGATGAGCCTGGGCTACCTGCCCGGGGCACATGCGAAGACATGCCCGGTGTACAAGCGGTTGCAGGAAATGCGTCACGACCAACGGTCGTGACCCACCGGAATAATGCGTCACGACCAACGGTCGTGACCCACCGGGAATCGGCGGTTTACCGGTAGGCGGCCACCGTTGGTGGTCGCCCGCGCGGACTCAGACGCCCATGTAGCGTCCGGGGCGATGGTTGAACATCAGCACCAGGCTGAGCACCACCGCGCCGATGGCCGAATACATCACCTGCATCGGCGACAGCACGAAGAACGCTGCACACATCAGCAGGGTGTCGAATGACATCTGCACCTTGCCCGCGCTCCAGCCGCGGGTGCGCTGGAGGTACACCGCCAGGATGCCGATTCCGCCCAGGCTGGCACGGTGGCGGATGAAGAACAGGATGCCGAGCCCGGACAACGCGCCACCCACCAGCGCCGAGTAGAGCGGAGCCATGTGCGCGAAATCGGCAAAGCGCGGCAGAACGTCGGTCAGCACGCCGCAGGCGGTAACCGCGGCAAAGGTCTTGAGCGTGAATTCCCAGCCCATGCGGCGTACCGCCACCCAGTAGAACGGCAGGTTGACCAGCACGAACACCAGGCCGAAGTTCCAGCCGGCCGAGTAATGCAGCAGGAAGGCCAGCCCGGCCATGCCGCCGATCATCAGCCCACCTTTGGCGAAGATCGCCAACCCCAGCGAGGCCACCAGCGTGGCCAGCACCATGCCCTGCACGTCCTCGGCCGTGGAGTGGCGCAGCGCTTTCTCGTCGGCGATGGTGCCGGCGCTGTCTGGCGGCGGGGTCAACGGCCCGGCGGTGACCAGGTGGCCGTCAGCGTCTTCGCACGGCACGGGGCCATGGGATTGGAGAGACATGGGTGGGGGTACCGCTCGTGGGGAGTCGTATTAGACACGATCGGCGTGACAGTTGCAGGTGAAATTGATTCACCAGACAACAAAAAGCCCCGCTGGACGGGGCTTCTGCCAATTCCGTTCAGCTTCGTCCACGCTTCAGCGGACTTCGGAAATCTCCACGCCGTCCAGACCCTGCGACAGGGTGCGGGCGTCGCCGCCCTGCGAGAGCTTGATGCGCAGGCGCACTTCGTTCTGCGAATCGGCGTAACGCAGCGCGTCCTCGTAGCTGATCTCGCCCGCCTGGTACAGCTCGAACAGGCTCTGGTCGAAGGTCTTCATGCCCAGCTGGACCGATTCCTTCATCACTTCCTTCAGCTTGTGGATCTCGCCGTCGCGGATGTAGTCCTGCACCAGCGGCGTGCCCAGCAGGATTTCCATTGCCACCTTGCGCGACTTGCCGTCCGGCGAAGGCACCAGCTGCTGTGCGACCACGCCCTTCAGGTTCAGCGAAAGGTCCATCAGCAGCTGTCCACGGCGGTCTTCCGGGAAGAAGTTGATGATGCGGTCCATCGCCTGGTTGGCGTTGTTGGCATGCAGGGTACACAGCACCAGGTGGCCGGTTTCAGCAAACGCGATGGCGTGGTCCATGCCCTCGCGGGTACGCACCTCGCCGATCATGATCACGTCCGGGGCCTGGCGCAGGGTGTTCTTCAACGCCGCTTCCCAGCTGTCGGTGTCGATGCCCACTTCGCGCTGGGTGATGATGCAGCCCTCGTGCTTGTGCACGAATTCGATCGGGTCTTCGATGGTGATGATGTGCCCGGTCGAATTGAGGTTGCGGTAGCCGATCATCGCTGCCAGCGAGGTCGACTTACCGGTACCGGTCGCGCCCACGAACAGAATGATGCCGCGCTTGGTCATCGCCAGCGTCTTGATGATCGGCGGCAGGCTCAGTTCTTCCACGGTGGGAATGCGCGTCTCGATGCGACGCAGCACCATGCCGACCTGGTTGCGCTGGTAGAAGCAGCTGACACGGAAGCGACCGACGCCGGACAGACCGATGGCGAAGTTGCACTCGTGGGTTTTTTCGAATTCCTCGCGCTGCGCCGGGGTCATCACGTTCAACACCAGGTCGCGACTCTGCTGAGGCGTGAGTGGGGTCTGGGTGATCGGCGAGATCTTCCCGTTCACCTTGATCGCCGGCGGCATGCCAGCGGTGATGAACAGATCGGACGCCTTCTGATGCGCCATCAGTTTGAGGAACGAGGTGAAGTCGATGGTAGTGCCAGTGGTGTTCATCGCTATGTGCCCCGGTTATTCGAAAATGCGCTTGTCTTTGGCGTATTCCCTGGCCTGGTTGCGCGTGATCAGGCTGCGCTTGACCAGGTCCTGCAGGTGCTGGTCGAGGGTCATCATGCCCATCTGCTGGCCGGTCTGGATCGCCGAGTACATCTGCGCCACCTTGTCCTCGCGGATCAGGTTGCGGATGGCCGGTGTGCCCACCATGATTTCCCACGCTGCGGTACGGCCGCCGCCCACCTTCTTCAGCAGCGCCTGCGAGATCACCGCGCGCAGCGATTCGGAAAGCATCGAGCGCACCATCGGCTTTTCGCCGGCCGGGAACACGTCGATGATTCGGTCGATGGTCTTGGCCGCCGAGCTGGTATGCAGGGTGCCGAACACCAGGTGGCCGGTTTCCGCGGCGGTCAGTGCCAGGCGGATGGTTTCCAGGTCGCGAAGTTCGCCCACCAGGATGATGTCCGGGTCTTCACGCAGGGCCGAGCGCAGCGCTTCGTTGAAGCCGTGCGTGTCACGGTGCACTTCGCGCTGGTTGATCAGGCACTTCTGCGAGGTGTGCACGAATTCGATCGGGTCCTCGACGGTGAGGATGTGACCGTATTCGTTCTTGTTGATGTGGTCGATCATCGCCGCCAGCGTGGTCGACTTGCCCGAACCGGTCGGACCGGTGACCAGGATCAGGCCCTGCGGCTGGTCGATCAGCTCGCGGAAGATCGGCGGCACGGCCAGGTCTTCCAGGGTCAGCACTTCCGAGGGAATGGTACGGAACACCGCACCCGCACCCCGGTTCTGGTTGAACGCGTTGACGCGGAAACGCGCCAGGCTCGGAATCTCGAACGAGAAGTCGACTTCGAGGAATTCCTCGTAGTCGCGGCGCTGCTTGTCCGACATGATGTCGTACACCAGCGCATGGACCTGCTTGTGGTCCAAAGCCGGAATGTTGATGCGGCGGACGTCGCCGTCCACACGGATCATCGGCGGCAGGCCTGCAGACAGGTGCAGGTCCGACGCCTTGTTCTTCACGGAAAACGCCAACAGTTCGGCGATATCCATACGCTGCTACTCCCCATAGACTGCTGCGACTGGAAGGATCTTTCCCCGGTCGGCAGTATAGCCTCCCTGATCCACCGGAAAACGTCTGTGTCCGCACTGCCCCTGCCCACCTTGCTGCTGAACCTGCACAACGCGGCCGCCGCCGCAGGACGGCCAGATCCCTTGCTGCTGGCGGTTTCCAAGACCCAGCCGGCCGCGGCCGTGGCCGCCCTGGCCGCGCAGGGACAGCGCGCGTTCGGCGAAAATTACGTGCAGGAAGCCGTGGCCAAGATTGAGCAGCTGGTCACACTCGGGCTGGAATGGCACCTGATCGGACACCTGCAGTCGAACAAGGCCGAGCTGGCCGCACGGCACTTCGACTGGGTGCAGAGCGTGGACCGGCCCAAGCTGGTGGCCGCGCTGGCGACGCACAGGCCAGCGGACCGTGCCCCCTTGAACGTGCTGATCCAGGTCAACATCGACGATGAAGGCAGCAAACACGGCTGCACGCCCGGGCAGGTACCGGAGCTGGCGGCCCTGGTGGCCGCACAGCCGCGCCTGCGCCTGCGCGGCCTGATGGCCATTCCGGCACCCTGGCCGCAGCCGGAGCGCCGCGTGCAGGCGTTCGAGCGCATGCGCGCATTGTTCGAGACGCTGGCGGCGCAGTACCCGCAGGTCGACACCCTGTCCATGGGCATGAGTGCTGACTACCCTGAAGCCATCGCCCACGGTGCCACGCTGGTGCGGGTCGGTACGGCCTTGTTCGGCGCACGCCATTGACCATTGGAACCCCTATGAACGCCCACTCCATTTCCTTCATCGGTGGCGGCAACATGGCCCGCAGCCTGATCGCCGGGCTGGTCCGCCAGGGCACCGCCCCGGCACACATCCATGTCGCCGAGCCGGTCGCCGAACTGCGCGATGCGTTGAAGGCAGACTTCGGTGTCCGCACCTATGCCACCGCCAGCGAAGCGGCGGCCGACGGGGCCGTGTGGGTGCTGGCGGTGAAACCGCAGGTGATGTCGCAGGTGTGCGGCGACCTGGCCGACCTCGCCGCCCGGCATTCGCCGCTGGTGGTGTCGATTGCCGCCGGCATCACCAGCGCCCAGCTGCAGCGC
>NZ_RHPP01000173.1 GCF_003935715.1 Stenotrophomonas sp. 278
GTCCGGTGGTGGCCGTCGCGACGGGGCCGGTCCGCGACCGGGCGGACGCCCACAGGGCGGCGGTCCGCGTCCGGGCAGTTCCGCTCCGCCGGCCAACAACGCGCTGGCTGACGCATTTGCCCGCGCCAAGCGCGGCGGCTGACCTTGCCTTCGCATCCTGCACAGGCCGCCCATCGGGCGGCCTGTGTCGTTCCGGAGCCGCATTGACAGAAGCTTGATCTCGCTTTGCCTTCAATCGCTGTACGCTGCGAACTGGCGGAGGGGCCAGATGACAGAACAGCAGGCACGGCAGTGCAGTCCGGTCGTGGGTGGGGCGCGAAGCCGCGCCCGCGCGGTGGCGCGCGCGTGACGCCGCAGAACTCCCTGCTGGACGCCCAGGCGGCATTGCAGGCGCTGGCCGAAGAGCGCCGTCGGCTCGAAATGATCATTGACGGCACCGGCATGGGCAGCTGGGAGTGGAACTGCCGTACCGACCAGATGCAGGTCAACGAGCGCTGGGCGCAGATCGTGGGGTATACACGCGAGGAGCTCGCCCCGATCACCCCCGACACATTCCAGCAGCTGGCCCACCCGGACGATGTGGCGCAGTCCAATGCGCTGCTGCGCGACCATCTTGCCGGACGCACTGCCCAGTACGAGAGCCTGTGCCGGATGCGGCATAAAGACGGGCGCTGGATCTGGGTGCAGGATCGCGGGCGGGTGTACGAATGGGACGCGCAGGGCCGACCGCTGCGCATGGCCGGCGCGCATGCCGATGTCAGTGACCTGCAGAATGCCCGCCAGGATGCCGCCGATACCCGCCAGCGACTGCAGGCGGTGGTGGACGCGTCCGACGAGGTGGCGGTGATCGCTACCGACGTGCATGGAGTGATCACCCTGTTCAACAGCGGCGCGCAGAAGCTGCTGGGCTACACGCCGGAAGAAGTGATAGGCAAACACGATCCAGTGGTGTTCTACGACCCGCATGAGATGCAGGACTACCTGCGCGGGGAGGCAAGCGCTGATGGCCGCGTTCCCACTGTGTTCGAGGCGCTGACCGCGCGCGCGGCGACCGGCACGTGGTCGCACCAGTGGACGTTCGTGCGCAAGGACGGCGGTCATCGCCAGGTGCGGTTGTCGATCAGCCCGCTCAATGGCGGCGACGGGCAGCGGCTGGGGTACGTGGGCATGGCCGTGGACATCACGCCTTTGCTCGAGGTGCGCGAACAGGCACATCTGGCCGCCGAGAAGTTCGCCGGTGCCTTCAACTCCGCTGCCTTGGGCATGGCGCTGGTGTCGCTGGAAGGGCGCTGGCTGGACGTCAACGACGCACTCTGCGGCATTCTGGGCTACACCCGTGCCGAACTGCTGAACATCGATTTCCAGACCCTGACCTATCCGGACGACCTGGACGCGGACCTGGCCCTGGTCGGTGACCTGCTGGCCGGGCGGCGCGATCACTACCACATGACCAAACGCTACCTGGGCAAGGGTGGTCACCTGGTGTGGGGCCGTCTGTCGGTGTCGCTGGTGCGTTCCGCGCATGGCGAGCCGCTGCATTTCGTTTCGCAGATCCAGGACATCACCGCCCAGCACCAGAGTGGCCAGCAGCTGCGCGAGTCCGCCCAGCGCACCCGCGTCACGCTGGACGCGGTGGCCGACATGGTGCTCAGCCTGGACCTGCGCGGACGCATCGAGTACGCCAACGCCGCCGCCAGCCGTGCCTTGGCCGGTGAAGGCGCATCATCGTTCACCGGTGGGCTCATCCAGGACGTGGTCGAGCTGACCACGGAATATGCACCACGCTCGCCGCTCGAGCTGGAGGTGCTGCTGGACCCGGAGAGCAATGCGGTGGACCTGCATTCGGATCTGCTGCTGTCAGTCGGAGCCCATCTGCTGCCGGTGGACCTGACCCGGGCCTGGCTGCGCGACGAAGACGGAGAGGTCAACGGTGCGGTCTGGGTGATCCGCGACGTCACCCAGCAACGCGCCCGCCAGCGCGAGGCCCGCCACCTGGCCGAGGTTGACCCGCTGACCGAACTGACCAACCGGCGCGGTTTCGAGGCGCACCTGCAGCAGGCCATCACCCGCGTCGCCCGCACCGGCCAGTCAGCCTCGCTGATGTTCATCGACCTGGACAACTTCAAACCGATCAACGACAACCACGGCCACCTGGCCGGCGATGCCATGCTGTGGGCAGTGGCCAACGCGCTGCGCCACGGCGTGCGCGACTCGGACGTGGTGGCGCGCCTCGGAGGCGACGAATTCGCGGTCATCCTGGCGGGTTGTTCGCTGCGACGCGCGCGCCGGATCGGCACCGATCTCCTGCATTCCCTTCAGCTGCTTACCATTCCCTGGGACACCACGCGGCTGGGCGTGGGGGCCAGCATCGGCATCGCTGCCCTTCACGGCGGGATGAGCGTGGATGCGGCGGTGGCGGCGGCAGATACCCAGTGCTACCGCGCCAAGGCGATGGGCCGCAACAACGTGCAGGTGGAAGAGCCGGTGCACGGTGGGCCCGAGCCCCTTGAATCGCTGGACGAAGGCGGTTCCGAGCTGTAAATCCCGGATGGGGGTTTACACATGAATTAATGGGCGATATAAAACTGTGACCTGGTTTTGTTATTAATAATTCATTATCAGGCGAGTTTCTACTAAAGGTTATTCCCGTTAAGTCGATACCCTTCTGCACCTGCTCCCTCCGGGAGTGGCTGGAGTGACGTCGTTGTTTGCCCCCGGACGTCTGCGTGTCTCGTAGCCCATCCGCCAACCGAACATCGAGGATCGCAAAAATGCTCATCTCTGGCATGCAGATGCCGTTGACCGAACGCAGTGCCGTGGCGCTGCCGGCTTCTCCCTGGCGCGGATGGCGCGCCCTGTTCCGTGCCCGCCGCGACCTGCGTCGCCAGGCCGAGGTGGCCGCAGAGCGCCATCGCGAGGAACTGGAAGCACAGGTCACGGCCTTGCACCGGGTCCAGGCCGTGATCGAATTCGCCCTGGACGGCACCATCCTGACCGCCAATGACAACTTCCTGCAGACGCTGGGGTACACCCTGGCCGAAGTGCAGGGGCGTCACCATTCTATGTTTGTCGACCCGGCACAGGTGCAGACCGCGGAGTACCGCGCGTTCTGGGAGCGGCTCGGGCGCGGGGAGTTCGACGCCGGGCAGTACCGTCGGTTTGGCAAGGGCGCACGCGAGATCTGGATCCAGGCCTCGTACAACCCGGTGTTCGACAGCAGCGGACGCGCGTACAAGGTGGTGAAGTTCGCCACCGACATCACCGCGCAGAAGATGCAGGCGGCCGATTTCGCCGGGCAGCTCGCGGCCATCAATAAATCACAGGCCGTGATCGAGTTCAGCCTGGACGGGCGCATCCTGGGGGCCAACGAGAACTTTCTTGCCACCACCGGTTACACGCTGGACGAAGTGCGCGGTCGCCATCACAGCATGTTCGTGGACGCCTCGTGCCGGGAAAGCGCGGAATATCGTGCGTTCTGGGAAAAACTCGGTCGGGGCGAATACGATGCCGAGCAGTATCGCCGGTTGGGCAAAGGCGGGCGCGAGGTGTGGATCCAGGCCTCGTACAACCCGATCATGGACATGAACGGCCGTGCCTTCAAAGTGGTGAAGTACGCCACCGACGTGACGGCGCAGGTGCGCGATGCCCACGCGCTGCAGTCGGCCGTGGCACAGACCCGCGAAGTGGTGGCCGCCGCGCAGGCGGGCGATCTCACCCATCAGATCGCCCTTGACGACAAGACCGGTCCCATTGCAGAGCTGTGCGGTGGCATCAACGCGCTGATGGACACCATGGGCGGCATCATCGGCCAGATCAAATTTGCCGCCGACACCATTGCCCTGGGGGCCAGCGAGATCGCCCAGGGCAATGCCGACCTGTCGCAGCGCACCGAGCAGCAGGCGGCCTCGCTTGAGGAAACCGCAGTGTCCATGAAGGACCTGGCCGACACCGTGCGCAGCACCGCCGACAACGCCCGGCAAGCCAGCCAGCTGGCCAGCGGCGCGGTGGACGTGGCGGCGCAGGGCGGCAAGGTGGTGCACGAGGTCGTGAGCACGATGGCGCTCATCAACGAGTCCTCGCGCCGCATCGTGGACATCATCGGAGTCATCGACGGCATCGCGTTCCAGACCAACATCCTGGCGCTCAACGCCGCTGTGGAAGCGGCGCGCGCGGGCGAGCACGGGCGGGGTTTCGCCGTGGTCGCCTCGGAGATCCGCTCGTTGTCGCAACGCTCGGCGACCGCCGCCAAGGAGATCAAGCAGCTGATCGGCGACTCGGTCGACAAGGTGGGCGTAGGGACCGGCCAGGTCGAGGGTGCCGGCCGCACCATGGACGAGATCGTCGGCAACGTGAGGCGGGTCAGCGATCTGATCCGCGAGATCAGCGAGTCTGCGCGCCAGCAGAGTGACAGCCTGGGCCAGATGAACATCGTGGTGGATCAGATCGACCAAGGGACCCAGCAGAACGCGGCGCTGGTGGAAGAAGCGTCCGCAGCCGCGCGCAGCATGGAAGAGCAGTCCACCGAACTGCTGCAGACCGTAGCCAGGTTCAAGGTCGAGGGCGAGGCAGGGCGGGGCGCGCGGGCGTCCTCGCCGGCAGGTCAGCCGATACTGAGATTGGTTTAACGCGGGGGCAGGGGAGGCCGGCGCGGGTCGCCGGCCAGAAAGAGAAAAAGGCCAGATCGGGATCTGGCCTTTTTCGTACTGCAGTTGAAACGAAAACACCCTTGGACTGTCCATGCCCAACCCCCGTTCGGGCAGCCTGTGGGGCTCATGCCTGATGGCCCGGTCTCTATTAAGTCCACGGCTGCGCCGCGCGATGCGGATATTTTCCCCGGATCGAAACAAACGCACCCTGCAACCTTTCGTTTGGACAGCCCCCACCGTCCATCCGTGATGCTGCGGGGTGCCCACATTCTTAATGTCGCTGCGGGGCGTTCGCTACGTAAAAAAGGCCAAAAAAGCGCCTGTTCACCCCCTACCAATGGCGGTGCACAACCGGTGTCAGAGTCGCGTAGAGTATGCGGCCTTCGTGAGGATTGGTGAGTTTTCCTGACCGCTCCGCACATAATCTCAAATATTATCTACGCAGTATAAATAATGCCTTCCTTGACCTTCCCGGACTTCGAGGCGTATTCCAACGCAGTCAAGGGAGTTGACGGAGAAATGCGGGTCACCGGGCGCAGCGATGCGGCCTGGGTAATGAATACGCTCGAGATTGGCGACGTAAGCGTGCTGCACGGCATGGACGGTGCGCCGGTGACGTATCGCGGCGCGCTGCACGCGGCTCATTTCGGGGTCTACCTGTCACTGCCGGGCAGCGACACCGAGCTGGAAGGTGAACGGGTAAGCGACGACGGCTACATCTGGATGGCCCCGCGCCAGGAGATGCAGGGGTTCACGCGGGTGCCGGCGCGCTTTCTGGGCGTGGACATGGCCGAGGCGCGGGTGCTGGGCCAGGCGGTGCGGATGGGGCTGGATACGCAGGCGCTGTACCGGACCACGCACGTACGTTCCAACCCGCAGGCCGTGGGCGAGGTGGTGGCGCTGACCCAGCGCGCCTCAAGGTGCATGCAGAGAACCCGGACGCGTTCGCCGAACCGGCGGCTGCGCAGGCGTTTGCAACGCAGATCACCGCCGCCGTGCTGCAGTGCCAGCCGCGGCCGACATGCCCGACGCTCGCAGTGAGCCGTCGCGGTCGTCCGCCGCTGCCGCGCAAGGAGATCGTGCGTCGTGGCATCGATCATATCCAGCGCAGTCTGCGCGGCGAGGTCTCCTTCTCCGACATTCCGTTTGCCGTGGGCGCGTCGCAGCGTTCGTTGAACCGTGCATTCGGCGACGCGTTCGGCATGGCACCGCGCCAGTTCTATGTCGTGGAGCGGCTGCACGCCATCCGCAGCGCACTGCGCAGCGCCCGGCCAGGCGATACCGTCACCGGCATCTGCGCCAGGTTCGGGGTATGGGACCTGGGCCGCATGGCCGCGTTGTACTCGCGCCTGTTCAACATCCTGCCGGCGCAGGAGTTGTCGCGCGCGCTGGCGGCGCAGGCGGGGGAGCCGGTCGGGCCGCGTCGGCGGTAAAGGGCCAGCCGTCCTTCGCGCTTGTAGCGGCGTGCCTACAGAGAAGGGCGGGCAAGTCGGATACGGAAGATGGTGCATTCCGTATCCGAAGTACGCCGTCTGCGTGCAAGCATGAAGTCATTCCACTTCAAGGGGGCGTCATGCCCAGATGCACGGGTTCACTGGATGTCTACGACAAGCTTGCCGACGAACGGTCTCGGGACTGGATCATGGGTCTGCTGACCTTTGCGGTCGTCGAAGAGCAGAAGTTCGAGTGGATGAGGCACCATGCAGAGTACGAGGGAAGGGATGCTACGGATGAAGAGATCAGAGCATGGTACGGATCGCTTCCCGTTGGTGCTGTGGTGCGTGCCCGTGGCATCGCGGAGAATGCGCTGGGATCCTACGCCGAGGAAGTGGAGGCGTCGTTCTCTGATTCTGTTCGGGAAGAACTGAAGTGTTCTGCGCTGATTGGCGAAATACGACAGGTTCGACGGTTTTGGCCGCAGTTCGCTTTGAGCGTGGCTGCAGGGCTTACAAGCTCCATCTTGTTTGCCGCATTGCTCTTCACGACGGCATTCCTGGTGCTCAACGATCGGTCGCCCGTTGAGCTGGGTGCTAGGATCATTTCAAGCACTACGCAGGGAAGTACCGATGATCATAAGTAAACGCGCGAGGGTGTTGTTCGTCAAAGCTGTGTGCAAGGTACTGAATGTGCCGGCCCCGAGCGAGCCCGAAGTTCGGGCTGCGGAGTGGAGGTCTGCAAAGCGACTGCTCCGAAAGAGGCCTCTTGAGAAGCCTTGTGATCGCATGCTGGGCGATTGGACGTTGGAGGCGCGATCGCGATATCTGGGGTTCAACGATTTCTCTAAAGACAAGTGAGTGAAGCCTTGCCCGAACGTCAAGCTTCCTTGCCCATGCCCAGGTTAGGTTCGCCCAGTGCAACGTTCATGCGGTCCTCCGGCACGCCTGGGCTGAAAAGCAAAAGGCCAGATCTTTCGATCTGGCCTTTTTCATTTCCATGGTGCCGAAGGTGGGATACAAGCACGGTCTGGATGTGCCTTGGTAAAGGCATTGTAAATCAACGGGATACATGCTCTCCCCGCATCCTTGTTCTGGAAGCAGACACGCATTTCGTTCTGGAAGCTGCGGTCTGGAGGAGAGACCAAACGGCGCGGTTTGCGCAAATGCCGCGCAGGTCGGTCCTATAGAGGCTTCGTCAGCAGAACTGCCGACCCAGGGCAGAGCCCAAGGATCTGCGGGGACTTTGCGATGAACGTGGGTGCCACCTCGCGCGCTATCCGGTCGAACCCGAGTTGCTCGAAGAATGGAGCTGCGGTCGTGGTGAGAGGGACTGTCAGGAATTTTGTGTTCGGGCATAACATGTTGAAAAGGATCATGTATGCCACCCAAGAAGAAGACCGCCA
>NZ_RHPP01000174.1 GCF_003935715.1 Stenotrophomonas sp. 278
GACAGCGCCGTCGTGGCCCCCGTCGCGAGCAACAACGTGCGCCGCGCGAATCCGGCGGCAACGACGGCGGTACGCCGGCCTGATTGCGCACGCTCTGTAGAGCCGGGCTTGCCCGGCTGCTGTTGGTTTATCGGGAGCTTCAAATGGGCAATAGGGACATTGCACTGGTATTGGGCATCTGGATGGTGCTGGTGGGGGGTTGCCAACGCGGCACGCCCCAGCAGGCGGCGGAATCGGCCACCGATGCCCTGCCCTCGATCACGACTGCGCCATCAGTCGCCTCACCACCTTTGGTAACCGCAGCGCGCGCGCAGATAGGGCGCACGGTGCTGTATGACCCGGCGTATGTAGTGCTTGCCTACCCGGGCGGCGACGTGCCGGAGGATCGCGGGGTGTGCACGGATGTGATTGTGCGCGCCTTGCGCGAGCAGGGGCTGGACCTGCAGCAGCGGGTGCATGAAGACATGCGCGCGGACTTTGGCAGCTATCCGGCGCAATGGGGCCTGACCCGCCCGGACCGCAACATCGACCACCGCCGCGTGCCGAACCTGATGCGCTGGTTCGAGCGCCAGGGCTGGGAGCAACCCGCCTCGGTGAAGGCCAGCGACTTCGCCGCTGGAGACATCGTGGCGTGGAAGCTGAGCGGCAGCGGCCTGCTGCACGTGGGCATCGTCTCCGACCGCCGAGCTTCAGATGGTACGCCGCTGATCCTGCACAACATCGCACGCGGCACACGCGAAGAGAACCTGCTGTTCGCGCACACCATCATCGGGCACTACCGGCCGAGCTTGGACGCGTGAATCCACCTGATCACCTGATCACCTGATTGCACACATCACGTAGAGCCGGGCTCTGCCCGGCTGCTGTTGGATTCATGCGAACAACCCTCGGCTCACGGCATTCCTGGTTAGGCGGGTCGGGATGGGCGTTCCGGGGGACGCTGTGAACACATCCATGTAAGCTCATCGCCGCATCCATGCGGCTCGTGCCCCCTCCAGCCCACCCCGCCCCACCTTCGACAGAGGGTCGGTGGCCAAGGGAAATCAAATGCGTTCCCTGCGGACACGCTAGCGCTGACACGCATGGCGTGTCACTACACGGCTGCAATCACCGGAACGACTAGCATCATCTGAATGCTTGAGACTGGTAGGGTCGGTCGCAAGACGACCGCACGGACACTCCCCACGTTCGGTAACGACATGCATCAATCGACACCGTGCACACCATCACCACGCGCACTGCATGTCGAAAACGACGAACAACAATCGGTCGCTGCACCAACCCAAAAAACAAACCACACCGCAAACGAGACGCGCATCACACTCTCGAATCCCTTGCCCTGCAACGGATTCCACCCACTCCGCGCTCAATACGCCATTTCGCTTGACCGAAAACGTCAGATCAAAATGCTCGATGAGAAAAGTCGCATTCCGCTATCGTGCGTTTGTCCGCATGGTGGGCATCGGGAGTTTGAAAGCTCCGCAAGAGAATCGAAGTGCGTCCAACGCCGGGAGGGTGGTCCTATAAAACACCTTCGTGGGAAAAGGCTGCTCCGTCCTCTTGCACGGCTTTCAACCTCCCGGCTTCCCGCCATCCTGGCGGGGAGATTTTCCCTGGAGCCTTCGTATGACATCTCACACCAAAGCCCCCACCCGTCCCCGCATCGTCTACCACTGCCGCAAACCACGCCGTGTCCGCGTGGAGGCACTCACCCATCTTCGCGATGAACAGCATCCGGATGACCCGCTCATCCCCTGCACGAAACTGCGCGGCATGTGGATGTGCAGGTCCAGCGGCAACGTGGGCGCAGAGTACTTCGTGACCGATGGGCCGCGCGCGATTCTGCTGACCATTGATGAAGCCACGGAAGAACAGAAGCGTTGCATCGGACACGTCAGCCACACACGCGGCGCGTGACCGGTTCGGTAGCGCCGGCCGTTGGCCGGCGTTGCCGTTGGTTGCTGCGAGCCGCTAACGGACATTGATAATTTGCGTGCGGTCGTATTGCAACCAACCGAACCTTCACAGCCAGAATGGATGCGCAATCTGCACCCAAGAAATCCTTGACGCGCGCCCAGGCTGGAGCTTCCGACGGCACATTGGCACCTATCTCGAGAACGATGGGCCGTCCTGCACATGCGCCTGTTGTGTCGACTGTTGATCGAGACTCGCTGCTTGGGACTGACTCAGTGCATCAGCACGATGAAGCGACTCCGACTCGGGCGTTCGAAGTGCATCCATCGTGTTCATTTGCGCTCGTCGATGAGCAGGGTCATCCAGTGCTCCCTGAACCACGAAGATCTTCTCACCGCGAGCCAAGCTTTCCGTGGGATTGTTGAACACGACATGATCAACCCGCGAAAGCCCCTGTTCCTTCGCCAGTACCAGCACGCTCGCGGATATACGCTCACTCGACTCGTCCCACGATTTGGCGTGTTCGGCGTCCAGGCGCCCCACCCCCGCTCTTATCTGCGTATAGAGAGAACGGTCAGCGTCGCCAAGTCCAGATGTTGGAGAAGACCATCGCTGCGGCGATGACGCATCGTCTTTGACCACGGCAGCGCTCTCGGCAACTGCGTGGTGCCCAACTTCAAAATCTGGTTCTGGCCGACGACGGCGTTGCAAGGGTGCCACGTGCTGATCATAGTGCGCACCATAGTAAAGCTCGTAGGTCTCATGAGGACCAACAGACGGAGTCTCGGTTTTGAACACCTCAGCGATCTGATCCAGTGCTTCGTTGCAATTGATTCGTCCGGCCTGGAGCTCCGCCGCGATCGCCCCGTACTGTTGCGGTCGACTACCCGTGCCTGAAACCCCAATGTCCGGCCCACCAGCTGCGACAATCTCACGCTGGACCTGGACATTACTAAGAGTCGCCGCTGCTCTCCTCGCAACAAGGTGCCTACATAGGCTTCCTTCGAGGTTGGATCGGGGCGTTCCGTGAATTGATGGTGTCCGAGTTCATGAGAAAGCGAGCGAGCGATTCTCGCCCCTTGACCCATGGCATTCCCGTCAATAACGATCTTCACACCGGGCTGAATATAAGTGCCTTGGCCGGCAGCACCCCATTCAACAGCCAGGCCATCTCGTCGAGCTTGGGCGATACCTGCCTGCAATGTCGGCGACTTCTCCAAGAAGGGGACCAAACTCGGGTCGGCCAATGGGGAAGCAGGACGAGGTGCGGGGCTGGCTTGGCCACCCTGCTGCGGCAGCGGCACCCCATTGTTCTCACTTTGCGACATTCTGCGACTCCTTCGCTAATACAGGGACTATTCAGCGCTGGCTGATGGATATGTAGTTCAGCGTAGTGCCATCTGATTCGAGCCCAAGAATCACTTCGGAACCACTGACTCGCGTCGACCAGTACGGCCGGGAACCGCTTGCATCGGGTCGAGCTGGATACGGAATGGAGTCTTCCCAGAGAACATTTCCAACCACGACGCTTGGTGGTGCGATATCAAATGTCAGCGTCGCATGTGCAGGGTTGTCTGAGGCGCTGCGAAGCTTAATGTTAAGAATCGAGAGGTCGCCCAGCATCCCACGTTCGGCGCTCCGTTCTTCATGCACGTTATCCCGAGTCGCGGACCCCAGCTGCGTTTTGAGCTGTCTGCCCACCGCTTCAGGATCATCGAAACGTATTGCAGCCAATTGCTCGACTTCCTTCTTGAATCGTTCCATTCCTGCTTCACTCCCAGATTCGACGGATTGCTGTTGATTCAAATGACCTGACGAAGCCGGCGGTGCACCGCTCGAACACGCCGTCAGTGCCGGCACCGAAAAAGACATCATGAGACAGCAACGCAGAGTGGGCATAATCCGACTCCGACTCCTGCGCTTTGATGAAGAATTGCTCATTTCGACCCATACCCCATGAAAGTACGCCCCGCGCAATCCTCTTTTGCGCGAATCTAACACAACACATTGTGAAGCCAAATCAGACTATTCTGACCCCTAGGGGAAGCCTTGCCCTATTCGATTGGACGACCCATGTCCTGCAGCAGCCGCGCAGGGCGCGGCTCTACATTCATGACGGCACAAAAAATCCGGGGGCGACCTAGGTGCGAATTCCTTCATCACTGATGGGCCAAGTGCGATTTTGCTGACCATTGATGAGGTTACGGAAGAACATAAGCGTTGCATCGGGCATGTGAGTCACACACGCGACGCGTGACCGTTTGGTAGCGCCGGCCGTTGGCCGGCGTTGCCGTTGATCGTTGCAAGTCGTTACCGGGCGTTGAGGATTTCCGTGCGGTCGTCTATCGACCGACCCTACCAGTCAAACATTCTGCAGAAAGCAACATGCGTAGTGACACGCCATGCGTGTCAGCGGGAGCGCGTCCGGAAGAAGCGCATTTGATTGCCTGTTGGCCACCGACCATCTGTCGAAGGTGGGTCGGGGTGGGTTTGCGGGACCGTCAAAAACATGGATGTTTTTGACGAGCCCCCATGGATGGGTTCACGGCGTGTCCCGCAAGCCCACCCCGACCCGCCAAATCAGGGATACGTGAAACCGAAGGCTGTTCGCACAAATCCAACAGCAGCCGGGCAGAGCCCGGCTCTACGGAGATCACGCGCGAACGTAGTCCACGAAGTCGAATGCGAACGCGTGGCGCTCGTCTGCTGGGTGATGCGTGCGCGATACCTCGGTCCACTGCGTCGGATCAATCTCCGGGAAATGCACGTCGGCATGCACCTCCGCATCCACCCAGGTCAGGTGCAGTGCATCGGCCTGGTCCAGCAGCTGCGCGAAGATCTCGCCACCGCCGATGATGCACAGCTCGGTAGCCCCCTCGTCCTCGGCAATCGCCCTCGCCTCATCCAAAGACCCCACCGCACGCATGCCGGCAAACGGCACCTGGCCACTGCGGGTCAGCACCAGATTGGTCCGCCCCGGCAGCGCCCGGCCCAGCGACAACGCCGTCTTGCGCCCCATCAACACCGGCTTGCCCAAGGTCAGTGCCTTGAAGTGCTGCAGGTCGTCCGGCAAGCGCCACGGCAGGTCGTTGTCACGGCCGATGCCACGGTTGCGGTCCAGCGCCACGATCATCGACAGCTTCACACTGCCACCGGAGCCTTGATCGCCGGGTGCGGGTCGTAGCCGTCAATGCGGATGTCGTCGAACTGGAAGCCGAACAGGTCTTTCACTTCCGGATTCAACCACAGCTTCGGCAGCGCGCGCGGTTCGCGCCCCAACTGCTCGCGTGCCTGTTCGTAATGGTTCGAATACAGATGCGCATCACCCAGGGTGTGCACGAAGTCGCCAACGCCCAGCCCCGTCGCCTGCGCCACCATGTGGGTCAGCAGCGCGTAGCTGGCGATGTTGAAGGGCACACCCAGGAAGATGTCGCCGCTGCGCTGGTACAGCTGGCAGCTCAGTTTGCCGTCCACCACGTAGAACTGGAACAGGTTGTGACACGGCATCAGCGCCATCTGCGACAACTCGCCCACGTTCCACGCACTCACCACCAGCCGTCGCGAATCCGGGTTGCGCTTGATCTCTTCGACCAGCCATTGCATCTGGTCGATGCTGCCGCCGTCGGCCGTGGCCCAGCTGCGCCACTGCTTGCCGTACACCGGGCCGAGGTCGCCATTTTCATCGGCCCACTCGTCCCAGATCCGTACCTGGTTGTCTTTCAGGTACCCGATGTTGGTATCGCCCTTCAGGAACCACAGCAGCTCGTGGATGATCGAGCGCAGGTGCAGCTTCTTGGTGGTGACCAAGGGGAAGCCGTCATTCAAGTTGAAGCGCATCTGCCAGCCGAACACGCTGCGCGTGCCGGTGCCGGTGCGGTCGGACTTCTCGCTGCCGTGCTCCAGCACGTGTTCCAGCAGATCCAGATACGCCTTCATGCCTTGCTTCCTTCAGCAGACGCCGGCGGGGCCACCGGCTGCAGCACCGGTGCGCGGCGCGACAGCACCAGCAGCACCAGGCCGAACGCCACCAGCGGCAGGCTCAGCAGCTGGCCGCGGGTGAACCAGTCGAAGGCCAGGTACACGCCGTTGTCAGGCATGCGCACGAACTCCACCGCGAAACGGAACACACCATACAGCAACGCAAACAGGCCCGAGACCAGGTAACGCTGGCGCGGTTTGGCCGACACCGTCCACAGCACCGCGAACATCACCAGCCCTTCCAGCGCCGCTTCATACAGCTGCGAAGGATGCCGTGCGTACACGTTCAGCGCACCGCTGGCGTATTCGGCCTTCAACGACGCCAGGTCCATCTGGTTGAACGGGGCTGGCAGGCCACTGGGGAAGATCACGCCCCAGGTCCCGTCGGTGTACTTGCCCCACAGCTCGGCACCGATGAAATTGCCCAGCCGTCCAAAGCCCAGGCCCAGCGGGACGAGCGGCGACATGAAGTCCAGCGTGTCGAACAGGTGCAGCCGATGCTTGCGTGACCAGTACCAGCACGCAAACAGCACGCCGAGCAGGCCACCGTGGAAGCTCATGCCGCCGTCCCATACCTTGAACAGCAGCAGCGGGTTGTGCAGGAAATCACCCAGTGCGTAGAACAGCATGTAGCCCACGCGCCCGCCCAGCACCACACCCAGCATGGCGTAGAACAGCAGGTCGGAGAATCCATTGGCGTCCACGCCCGGCAGGCGGCCGGCGGCAATGCGCTTGCGACCCAGCCACCAGGCGGCAATGAAGCCCAGCAGGTACATGATGCCGTACCAGTGCACCTGGACCGGCCCAAGCGAGATGGCAATGGGGTCGATGTCGTGGAAATAGATCATGGGCGATGCCTTGCGGGTAAGCGGCTATTCTACGGCCGCCCACCGCCCTGCTGGCCCCCTGCAGGGCTACAGCAGCTGGGGCGTGTTGGGCAGCCCGTCATCCTTGGACCCGCTGCCGGGCGGATAGTGCCGCGCCAGCAGGTCCGAGACCTCGGCCACCGCCCGCAACACGGCGTCCTGCAATGCGCCTGCACGCAGCTGCTGCTGCATGTGCTCGCACACCGCCTGCCACTGGTCTTCGCCGACCTTGCCGCGCAGGCCACGGTCGGCGACCAGTTCGATGGCATGGTCGGCCAGCAGCAAATAGATCAATACCCCGTTGTTGTGCTCGGTGTCCCAGGTGCGCAGCTGGGCAAACGCCTGTTCGGCGCGCTCACGCGGGGTCACCCCGTGCCACAGCGCCGACCAGGGCAGGTCGGCCTCCACCGCGAACATCACCTGTCCGCCGTGCCGCTGCTCACCGGCCGTGATCGCCTCGGTGATCGCCTGCAGGCGCTCGCCGGGAAACGCCCGGTGCACCGAAGGAGCCCAGAAATGTCGCCATGCGCGCATCACCAGCCCCCCGAGGCACCACCGCCTCCCGACCGTCCACCGCCACCGCCCCAGCCGCCTCCGCCGCCGAAGC
>NZ_RHPP01000175.1 GCF_003935715.1 Stenotrophomonas sp. 278
CCGCCTGGGCGATGGCGCGGATGTGATCCGGCGTGGAGCCACAACAGCCCCCCACCATGTTGAGCAGGCCGTCCTGCGCGAAGCCGCGCAGGGTGGCAGCCATTTCATCCGGGGTTTCGTCGTACTCGCCAAACGCGTTGGGTAGACCGGCGTTGGGGTGGGCGCTGACGTAGCAGTCGGCGACCTGGCCCAGGGTTTCCACATGCGGGCGCATGGCGTCGGCACCCAGCGCGCAGTTCAGGCCGATCGACAACGGCCGCGAATGGGCCAGCGAGGCGTGGAAGGCATCGGCTGTCTGCCCGGACAGGGTACGGCCGGAGGCATCGGTGATGGTGCCGGAGATCATGATCGGCAGGCGCGCGCCGCGATCATCGAACGCTTCTTCGATGGCGAACAGCGCCGCCTTGGCATTGAGCGTGTCGAAGATGGTTTCCACCATCAGCGTGTCGGCACCACCGTCGATCAGGCCATCGATCGCTTCGCGGTAGGTGTCGCGCAGCGCATCGAAGCTGGTGTTGCGGAAACCCGGATCGTTCACGTCCGGGCTGATCGAGGCGGTACGGCTGGTCGGGCCAAGCACGCCGATGACGAAACGCGGCTTGTCCGGCGTGGTCGCTTCGATGGCATCACAACAGGCGCGCGCCACCGCTGCGCCCGCCTTGTTGAGCTCATACACCAGGTGCTCCAGGTGATAGTCGGCCTGGCTCACCGAAGTGGCATTGAAGGTATTGGTCTCGATCAGGTCCGCGCCGGCTTCAAGATAGGCGGTGTGGATGCCGGCGATCACCTCCGGCCGGGTCAGCAGCAGCAGGTCGTTGTTGCCCTTGAGGTCGTGGCCTTCCGGGGTGCCGTGGTCGCAGCCTGCGCCGTGTTGGTGGTCGAAGCCACCGGCGAAACGCTCGCCACGGTAATCGGCTTCCTCCAGTCCGTGGCGCTGGATCATCGTGCCCATCGCACCGTCGATGATCAGGATGCGCTCGGCCAGCGCCGATTCGAGGGCACGGACACGCTCAGGGTGCAGCCACGGCAGAGACGACATGGAAACCTCAGGGCTTGGTGGCAATCAGCGAGATGACTTCGAAATGCGGCGGCCGCTTCTCGCGGGTCACCGTTTCCAGGCTGGACACCACCAGCCCGGCTTTCTCGGCGAATTTGCGCAGTTCTTTGTCACTGAAACCGAGATTGACGTGGCCGTACGCTTCCACGGCGGCCTTGTGTTCGTGACGGGCCAGGCTGCACAACAGCAGGCGGCCGCCGGAACGCAGCACGCGCGCGCCCTCCGCGACCGCCTGGGCCGGTTTGCTGGCGTAGGTCAGCGCATGCATCAGCACCACCAGGTCGAAGCTGCGGTCCTTGAACGGCAGGGCATGCATGTCACCTTCGCGCACTTCCACATTGGCCAGGCGGCGCAGGCGTTCGCTGGCAGCGGCGACCACGCGGGCGCTGGTGTCGATGCAGATGTAGCGCTTGGCGTGCGGGGCGACCAATTCCGCCAGCACGCCGTCGCCGGACGCGATGTCGAGCACGTCGCCGGTTTCCAGCAGGGGCAGGGCGGTCCGGGCCAGCGCCTCCCAGGTGCGGCCGGGCGAGTAATGGCGCTCCATGTCGCCGGCCACGCTGTCGGCCCAGTTCTGGTCTGCGGCGCGGCTGGCCAGCACCCCGGCCACGCGTTCAGCATCCTGACGCAGCAGCGGGTCGTCGCTGCCGGTGCTCAGGGCATGCCACAATGCGCGCTGCGCCGGATCCAGCGCCGCCTCATCGAAGCGGTAATAGGCCGAGACGCCGGCGCGGCGGTCGCGCACCAGTCCGGCCTCTTTGAGCTTGGCCAGATGAGTGGATACCCGCGGCTGCGCCAGCGTGGTGATCGCCGAGAGCTCGGCCACGGTCAGTTCTTCCTGCTCCAGCAGGGTCAGCAGGCGCACCCGGGTCGCGTCGGCGAACACCTTCAGACGCACCGACCAGTCTTCGAGATCCATAAATATCTACCTATCGCGATATAGAGATATTTTCGGCGTTTCTGCCCGTTCCGGTCAAGTCAGCCGGGATTGCCCGGCCCCCGGTACAATTCGCCATCTGACCGCGCACACGGCGGTTGATATCGACATTTTCCTGGGAGGGTTCTTGTGGATTTCAGTTTTACCGAAGAGCAGCTGATGCTGCAGGACGTGGCACGCCGTATCGCGCAGGAAAAGATCGCCCCGAGCGCGGAACACCATGACCGCACCGGCGAGTTCCCGCTGGAAAACATCCGCCTGCTGGGCGAGAACGGCCTGATGGGCATTGAAGTGCCGGAGGAGTACGGCGGTGCGGGCATGGACCCGATCGCCTACGTGCTGGCGATGGTGGAGGTCGCCGCCGGCGACGCGGCGCATTCGACGATCATGTCGGTGAACAACTCGCTGTTCTGCAACGGCATCCTGACCCACGGCAGCGAAGCGCAGAAGCAGACCTACGTGCGTGCGATTGCCGAAGGGCAGGCCATTGGCGCGTTCGCGCTGACCGAGCCGCAGTCGGGTTCGGACGCCACCGCGATGCGTTGCCGCGCGGTCAAGCAGGCTGACGGCACCTATGTGATCAACGGCAAGAAGAGCTGGATCACCTCGGGCCCGGTGGCGAAGTACATCGTGCTGTTCGCGATGACCGACCCGGAAGCCGGCGCACGCGGCATCACCGCATTCATCATCGACACCGACCGGCCCGGATTCCACCGCGGCAAGACCGAGCCGAAGCTGGGCATCCGCGCCTCGGCGACCTGCGAGATCGAATTCCAGGATTACGTGGCGCACACCGACGACGTCGTGGGCAAGGAAGGCGAGGGCTTCAAGATCGCGATGGGCGTGCTGGATGCCGGCCGCATCGGCATCGCCTCGCAGGCCATCGGCATCGCGCGTGCGGCCTATGAAGCGACGATCGAATACGTGAAGGAGCGCAAGGCGTTCGGCGCGGCGATCGGCACCTTCCAGATGACCCAGGCCAAGATCGCGGACATGAAGTGCAAGCTGGACGCGGCACTGCTGCTGACCCTGCGCGCGGCGTGGGTGAAGGGACAGGGCAAGCGCTTCAGCAACGAAGCGGCGATTGCCAAGCTCACCGCCTCGGAAGCGGCGATGTGGATCACCCACCAGGCGGTGCAGATCCACGGCGGCATGGGGTACTCCAAGGAAATGCCGCTGGAGCGTTACTTCCGTGATGCGAAGATCACCGAGATCTACGAAGGCACCTCGGAAATCCAGCGCCTGGTGATCGCGCGCAACGAGACCGGTCTGCGCTGAGAGCGCCGATGTTACGTAGAGCCGGGCTTGCCCGGCTGCTGTTGGATTCAGGCGAACAGCCGGCGGTCACGTGAATCCGTGTTTGGTCGCGCCGGGGTGGGTTTGCGGGACACGCCGTAAACCCATCCATGGGGGCTCGTCAAAAACATCCATGTTTTTGACGGTCCCGCAAACCCACCCCGGCACGCCCCAGACAGTGGGTCGGTGGCCACGGAAGATCAAAAGCCACTCGCGCTGCCCCGGTGGGATCGGTCGACAGACGATCGCCGTGAAAATCCCAACAATCGGTAACGCATGTCCCCCGGATCAACGTTGCGGTTGATCTGGCTTTTCCCATGGCTACCGACGCACTGTCGGGGCGGGTCGGGGTGGGCTGGAGGGGGCACGAGCCGCATGGATGCGGCGATGAGCTTACATGGACGTATTCACAGCGTCCCCCGGAACGCCCACCCCGAACCGCCAACCCACGGAATCGATGACCACCGGCTGTTCGCCCGAATCCAAACGGCAGCCGGGCAACGCCCGGGTGCCCGCAGGATCCATGCAATTGCATCCACATCGAAGGCCGACAAACAAAAAGGCCCCGGATCGCTCCGGGGCCTTTGAGGGGTGACCACCAACGGTGGCCACCTACCGATCATCGATCACCGATCCGGGCGATGGGCGGCGTTGGCTTCGCCCTGGCGCTCCAGGAACTCCTTGGACGGTTCGTCCAGCTTGTCGCCCAGCATGCGGCGGACCACGACGAAGAACACCGGAATCATCAGCAGGCCCAGGAAGGTGGCGAACACCATGCCACCGATCACGCCCGTACCGATGGCGTGACGCGAGTTGGCACCGGCACCGGTCGAGATCGCCATCGGAATCACGCCCATGATGAACGCGAACGAGGTCATCAGGATCGGACGGAAGCGCAGGCGCGCCGCCTCGATGGTCGCCTCGCGCAGGTTTTTGCCCGCCGCGCGCTGCTCGACCGCGAACTCCACGATCAGGATCGCGTTCTTCGCTGCCAGACCAATCACCGTGATCAGGCCGATCTTGAAGTACAGGTCGTTCGGCAGGCCTCGTGCCAGCGAGAACGCCAGCGCACCCAGCACGCCCAGCGGTACCACCAGCAGCACCGCCACCGGGATCGACCAGCTTTCGTACAGTGCGGCAAGGCACAGGAACACCACCACGATCGACAGCACCAGCAGCAGCGTCGCCGCGTTGCCCGCCAGGATTTCCTGGTAGGACATGCCCGACCAGTCGTAGCCGAAGCCCGCCGGCAGGTCGTCGGAAACGATCCGCTCCATTGCCTGCATCGCCTCACCCGAGCTGCGGCCCGGTGCCTGCGAACCGACGATGTTGATCGCCGAATAACCGTTGTAGCGGCTCAGTGACGGCGGTGCCGACACCCATTCGGACTTCACCACCGTGCTCAGCGGAATCATTGCCTGGGTGCCGTCGGCATTGGTCTGCAGGCTGCTTGGCGTGTAGAAGCTGTTCAACGACTCCGCACCGGTGCGGTACGGGCCATCGGCCTGCATGGTCACGCGCTTGATGCGGCCCTGGTAGAAGAAGTCGTTCACGTACACCGGAGCCAGCATCAGCTGAATCGTGCTGTACACGTCCGACACCGACAGACCCATCGTCTGCGCCTGCACGCGGTCCACGTGCAGCTGCAGCTGCGGCGCATTTTCAAGGCCGTTCGGACGCACCCCGGTCAGGACATCGCTTTCTTCCGCCGCCTTGCCCAAAAGGATGTTGCGCGCCTGGGTCAGCTGTTCATAGCCGGCACCGCCGCGGTCCTGCAGCCACATGTCGAAGCCACCGAACTGGCCCAGACCCTGCACCGTCGGCAGGTTGACCACGAAGATCTGTGCTTCCTTGATCCCGTAGAACGCGCCGTTCATGTTGCCGATGAACTCCGGCACCGTGATGTCACGGTCCGCCCACGGTTTCAGGCGGATGAAGCCCATGCCCACGTTCTCGCCCGAACCGACGAAACTGAAACCGGCCACCT
This sequence comes from Stenotrophomonas sp. 278, assembly GCF_003935715.1. Classification (GTDB taxonomy): domain Bacteria; phylum Pseudomonadota; class Gammaproteobacteria; order Xanthomonadales; family Xanthomonadaceae; genus Stenotrophomonas; species Stenotrophomonas maltophilia_AH. The sequence goes on from NZ_RHPP01000175.1 coordinate 5,278, forward strand.
GCAGCATGCCTTCAAAGCCATCCTGCTTTTCCAGGATGCCGCGCATCTGCGCGAAGGTCGCGTTGGTCTGCGCCTTGGTCGAGCCCGGCGGCAGCTGCACGATCGCCAGCGCATAGCCTTGGTCTTCTTCCGGCAGGAAGCTGCCCGGCATGCGGGTGAACAGGAAGCCGCACAGAACGGTCAGCACCACGAACAGGATCATCCAGCGCGGCGCATGCTTCACCGCCGAGGTGATGTGGCCCACATAGGTGTTGCTGACCTTGTCGTAGTACTTGTTGAAGGTGCGGTAGACGATGTTCGGGTGGTCGTTGTGGGTGGCCTTGAGGAAGGTCGCGCACAGCGCTGGGGTGAAGCCCAGTGCCAGGAACGCCGAGAACGCCATCGCGATGGCGATGGTCAGCGCGAACTGCTTGTAGATCTCACCTGCGGCACCGCCCTGCAGCGCCGACGGAATGAACACCGCCGCCAGCACCACGGTGATCGCCACCACCGCGCCGGTGATCTGGGTCATGGCCTTCTGGGTCGCGGCCTTGGGTGGCAGCTTCTCCTCGGTCATGATGCGTTCGACGTTCTCGATCACCACGATCGCGTCATCCACCACGATGCCGATCGCCAGCACCATCGCAAACAGGGTCAGCTGGTTGATGGTGAAGCCGATGATGCTCATGCCCAGGAAGGTGCCGAGCAGGGCCACCGGGATGACCAGGGTGGGGATCAGGGTGGCGCGGAAGTTCTGCAGGAAGATCAGCATCACCAGGAACACCAGCACGACCGCTTCGATCAGGGTCTTGACCACTTCCTCGATCGAGATCTTCACGAAGGTGGTGCTGTCGTACGGCGAGAACCAGCTCACGCCCGCCGGGAAGCTGGGCTGCAGCTCGTCCATCTTGGCGCGCACGGCATCGGCCACGTTCAGCGCGTTCGCACCCGGCAGCAGCTGGATTGCGAAGGCACCGGTGGGCCGGCCGTTGTACTGGGTATCAAAGCCGTAGTTGTTGGCACCGAAGGCAATGCGTGCCACGTCCTTGAGCATCACCCGCGAACCATCTGCGTTTGCCCGCAGGATGATGTTCTCAAACTGTTCCGGCGAGCTGAAGCGGCCTTCGGCCGAAACCGTGGCGGTGAAGTAATGGCCGGCCGGGGAAGGGTCCGAACCCAGCGAACCGGCGGCGAACTGCACGTTCTGCGCGCGCACCGCGGCCAGTACCTGGCTGGCGCTGAGGTTGTAGCCCTGCATCTTCTCCGGGTTGAGCCAGATGTTCATGGCGTACTCGGAACCGAACTGCTGGGTGCTGCCGACGCCGGGAATACGCGAGATCTGGTCGAGCACGCGCGAACCGACGATGTCGTTCAGGGCGTCGCGGTTGATCGCCTCGCTGTCCGAACGCAGGGCCACCACCATCAGGAAGCCGGCGTTGGCCTTGGCCACCACCACGCCCTGCTGGGTCACTTCGGTCGGCAGACGCGGCGTCGCCAGCGACACCTTGTTCTGCACCTGCACCTGCGCGATGTCCGGATCGGTGCCGGTCTCGAAGGTCAGGGTGATCTGGGCACGACCGTTGGAGGCCGAGGAAGAACTGAAGTACAGCAGGTGATCGATACCGGTCAGCTGCTGCTCGATCACCTGGGTGACCGACTTTTCAGTGGTGTCGGCGCTGGCACCGGGATAGGTGGCGCTCACCGTCACCTGCGGCGGTGCGATGCTGGGGTAGGACTCCACGCCCAGGCCCAGGATCGAGATCACGCCCGCAAGCGAGATCAGGATCGCGACCACCCAGGCGAATACCGGGTGTTCAATGAAAAATTTAGGCATGACGGATGGTCCCCGTTATTGCTTGGTCGGTTCGGCAGCCGGAGCGCCTTCGGTCGGCTGGCCTTCGGCCTTGGCCGGGTCGGCCGCGGCGTCTGCC
>NZ_RHPP01000176.1 GCF_003935715.1 Stenotrophomonas sp. 278
GTGGCTTCTTCCACCAGCGCGGCGTTCTGCTGGGTGGTTTCGTCCATCTGCACCACGGTCTGGTTGACCTGCTCGATACCGGCCGACTGTTCCTGCGAGGCCGCCGAGATTTCCGACATGATGTCGGTGACGCGCTGCACCGACGCGACGATCTCGCCCATGGTCTGGCCGGCTTTGTGCACCAGCGCCGAACCGTCATTGACCTTGCCGACCGAATCATCGATCAGGCCCTTGATTTCCTTGGCAGCACCGGCCGAACGCTGGGCCAGGGTGCGCACTTCGGAGGCGACCACGGCGAAGCCGCGTCCCTGTTCGCCGGCACGTGCGGCCTCCACCGCGGCGTTCAGCGCCAGGATGTTGGTCTGGAAGGCGATGCCGTCGATGACCGAGATGATTTCGGCGATCTTCTTCGAGCTGGTCTGGATCGCGCTCATGGTGGTGACCACCTGGCCGACCACTTCACCGCCCTGCGAAGCGACGGTGTGTGCGCCGATGGCGAGCTGGTTGGCCTGGCGGGCATGCTCGGCGTTCTGGCGCACGGTGGAGGTCAGTTCCTCCATCGAGGCGGCGGTTTCTTCCAGGTTGGCCGCCTGCTGTTCGGTACGGCGCGACAGGTCGCTGTTGCCGGTGGCGATCTCGCTGGCGGCCTGGCTGATGGCCTGGCTGCTCTGCTTGATGCGGGTGACGATGCCGCTGAGCTGTTCGGCGGTGGCGTTGGCATCGTCGCGCATGGTGGCGAACACACCGTGGAAATCGCCGTGCATGCGTGCGGTCAGGTCGCCCTGCGACAGCGCGGTGAGCAGGCTGGAGATCTGTTCGATGCTGCTGGCGTTGGCGTCGAGCAGGCCGTTGATCTGCTGGGCCAGCTGCAGGAAGAAGCCGTCCTTGCCTTCGGCGGCAATACGGCCGCTGAGGTCGCCGGCGGCGGCCTGGGCAATGACACGGGCCACTTCTGCTTCCACCAGTGCTTCCGGGGTGCGGTCGCGCCATTCCACCACGTGGCCCACGGTGTGGCCGTCTTCGTTGCGGATGACGGAAACCACCTGGGCGAACTGGGCATCACCGAACTGCATGGCGCGGCGGGCGACGCCGTTCTGCTTCAGGTTGGCGAGCAGGGCCGGGTCGGTTTCTCCGTTGTGTTCCAGCACCGTCAGCGGACGGCCGACCAGGCTCTGGCTGGCGTCGAACGCCGGCAGGTCCTTGCGCAGTTCGTCCTGGTACTGGGACAGGGTCTGTTCCAGGGCGCGGTTGGCGTAGACGATGTTGAGGGTGTCGTCGGTCAGGTACACGCCGGTGGAGCTGTAGTCCAGCGCGGTGCGGATGCGCAGGTTTTCGCGGGCGACGGCCTGTTCGGTCTCGGTGCGCTCGCGCAGGTCGCGCTGCATGCGCTGCATGGCCTGCAGCAGGTCGCCGACTTCGTCCTTGCGGGTGATGTCGATGTGGCCGTCCAGCTTGCCGCCCGCGACCTCATTGGCGACCGAGACGGCACCGCGGACGCTGCCGACCAGCGAGCGGGCAAACAGGTACACCAGCACCAGGCCCAGGGCGGCACCGCCGAGCAGGGCGATGACGGTCAGGGTGGCCGAGGCGGCGTAGGTGGATTCGGCTTCCTCGCGCGAGGCGCGGGCGAGGCGGTTGTCTTCGGCGATCAGCGTTTCCAGTGCGGCCGATGCCTTGAAGTGCTTGGCACGGGTTTCGCCGACGAAGGTATCGATGGCGTCATCCGGCAGGTCCAGCTCCAGCATCTCGGTAACCGAGTCGTAGGAGGCCAGTGAGTCCTTCCACTCCTTGGCGAACGTATCGAACAGCTTCTTCTGCTGCGGGCTGTCAATCAGTTCGGGGTATTTCTTGATCGACGCATCGATCTTGGTACGCAGATCCGCAGCACGGGTCTTGGCTTCGGCCTTGACGTCGTCGCTGGCGCGGATCAGGCCCTGGTAGGCCGAGTTACGGTACTCACCAAGCATGCCACGCATTTCGCCGGCCATGCGGATGCTTTCCATCCGGTTGCCGGCCAGTTCGGTGGTGACATTGTTGAGGGAGTGCAGGCCGCGGTACGCGACGATGCCCTGAAGCAGCATCACCAGCAGCAGGACGCCGAACGTCAGCATCAGCTTCGGCATCAGTTTGAGATTATTGATCCATTGCATGGTGGTGCACTCTCTCCAGTGGCAAACGCGTCCGGGCGTGTCCCGGTTGCAGCGACCACGCCGGCCAGTGCCGGCGTGGCAGGGCGTACGGGAATTACTTGATGTCGGCCAGCTTCAGGCCGGACGGACCGCTGACTTCGATTTCAGCGCGGGAGGCGTCGCGCTGGATGGTGCCGATGACGCAAACCGTCTTGCCTTCCAGGGTTTCCAGCGGGAAGTTGAACTTGCCGCGGTTGGCACCGGCGATGCGGGCGGAGAAGGTGTGGCGCGGGAAGGCACCGCCCATGTACAGGAAGGTCGGCTGACCTTCGGAACCTTCAGCGTAACGGGCCTTTTCGACCTTGCCGCAGACCATGCCGTCCTTGCCGACCGAGCGCGGGGCCAGTTCCGGCGGGATCATGGCGGACTGGGCGGAAACGGGAGCAGCAGAGGTGGCCAGCACGGCGACCGAGAACACGGCAAGCAGAGACTTCATCGGGAGATACTCCGGGGGATTTGGATGGATGGCCTGGCCGTGGAATACCCACGGCACGAGGTCCTGACACGAGCTATCGGCCAAACGCGACACAACTGAAGTGAGAATGTGTGCTGTTCATCACATTTCTTCACGGTGGTGCGTCAAGCGGCCGCATCTTCCAGGTGCTGGGCCTGGCCCATGTCGGCGCTGTCGAGCAGGGTTTCGATATCGAGCAGGATCAGCATGCGATCGTCCTGCGTGCCGATGCCGGAGATGAAGCGGGTATCGACGGCGGCACCGAACTCGGGGGTGGGACGGATCTGGTCGGCATTGAGCGGGATCACGTCGGACACGCTGTCGACGACGATGCCAACGACGCGGTCGTCAACGTTGAGCACGATCATGACGGTGAAGGCGTCATAGCGGGCGTCTTCCAGGCGCAGCTTGAGGCGCAGGTCGATGACCGGCACGATGGTGCCGCGCAGGTTGATGACGCCCTTGATGTAGTCCGGCGCATCGGGAACGCGGGTGACGGAATCGTAGCCGCGGATTTCCTGGACTTTGAGGATGTCCACGCCGTAGTGCTCGGCACCGAGGGTGAAGCTGAGGAATTCGCCGCCGCTGCTGGCGGCATTCTTGTTGCTGTCGTTCATCGGGAAGATCCTGGGTCGGGCGTGGCGGTCGAAAAAAACCGGGTGTCACGCTGGATATCGGCCTGGATCTAGTTGTCTTTAGCGTCAAAGTTTGACGCGAACAGCTCGCCTCGCCGGAGGCACTAGGAGCTTGGGCCATCGGGTACGGGGGTACGGGACACGCCGTGAATCCATCCATGGAGGCTACTCGGACGCCATCCATGGCGCCGAGTGTCCCGTACCCCCGTGCCCGATGGCCCCCGACAGCTGGTCGGCTGCCATGGAAGATCAAATGCGCACTGCTCCGGTAGCGTCGGTCGACAGACGACGGCCGTGAAATGGCCAACATCCGGTAAGGCATGACCCCGGATCGAAACTGACCTCAGTCGCCGTTCTTTCTAGCGCTGCGTTGGCGGTCGATGCGGAAGATGTAGCGCTGGATAGCGCTGTCGCCGCCGCGGGGGAGGCCGTCGAAGCGCATGCCGATGCGCTTGGTCTCGGTGCCGTTGGCCATCTTGATGTTCAGCTGGTTGCAGACGATCAGCGAGACCTGCAGGGGGCCGCTGTCGGGCATGTCGAGGCGGGCGTCGTAGCGCTTCTGCAGGGCGAAGGCGTTGCAGCTGGCCGGGACCGTGACCGCCAGGCCGCCGGCGCTGATGTCGACCACGCGCAGGTGCAGGGCCTCGCTGCGGTCTTCGTTGACCGGGAACAGCAGGTGCGGGGAGTCGGTGATCGGGGTTTCCAGGCGGTACAGCTCACGGCGCTGCAGGTGCACCAGTTCGGTGGGGAATGGGGCGCGGAAGCCGATGTGGCGGTGGTCGCCGGTACGTTCGAGGTGGTCCACCCGGAACCGGACCATGACCCGGTCCAGCTGGGCGAAGCAGAGCAGGTGGCCGGCCTCTTCGGCAGCGCGGTTGGCGGCTGGCGACGGGCTGCCATCGAGCAGCAGCCAGTCCTCGTCCTCATCCAGTTCCAGGATCGCAGTCGGGAATGACTGGTCGCGGCCGCCGAGATGGGCGTTGATCAGCGAACGCTGGTCGATCAACGCCTGCAGCAGTTGCCGGATCTGGCGCGGATTGCGGACCAGGAAACGGTCGTCCGTGCCGTCGTCTTCGGCGGCATGGGCGGTGTCGTGTGCGTCAAGGCTGCCTACGGACATGGATTCTGCTGGGTGTTACCGGGTCTCCCTGCATTTATCGGCAGCCGGTCACACTTCTGTAGGGCCGTTCTGGCCAGGAACGCGTTCACGGTGACGCGTCCGCAATCTCGCGGACCCGCTGCATGACGGCCAGCGGGCTCGCCGCATCGTGCAGGTGGAAGCGGGCTACCGCTTCGGCCAGGATACCTGCCTGCTCTTCCATGCCCTGCGTTGCCTGGCGCGACGCATCCACCAGCGCGGCGTTCTGGCGGGTGCCCGCGTCCATCTGGGCAATGCTGTGGTTGATCTGTTCGATGCCGATGGACTGCTCCTGCGAGGCGGCGGATATCTCGCCCATGATCGTGTTGACCTGGCCGACCGCGCTGACGATCCCGCCCATGGTCTGCCCGGCCCGGTTGACGAGTTGGGCACCGTGGGCGACCTTGTCGACCGAATCGGCGATCAGTCCCTTGATCTCGCGCGCGGCATCGGCCGAGCGCTGCGCCAGGGTGCGCACTTCGGTAGCGACCACGGCGAAGCCGCGGCCCTGCTCACCGGCGCGCGCGGCCTCCACTGCCGCGTTGAGCGCCAGGATATTGGTCTGGAAGGCGATGCCGTCGATCACGGTGATGATGTCGCCGATCCGGCGCGACGCTGCCTCGATCGCTCCCATGGTGTCCACCACTTCACCGACCACGGCACCGCCCTGTGCGGCCACGTCGGCGGCTTCGCTGGCCAGGTGGTTGGCCTGGCGCGCGTGCTCGGCGTTCTGGCGCACGGTGGCGGTCAGTTCCTCCATGGTGGCCGCGGTTTCTTCGAGGCTGGCGGCCTGCTGTTCGGTGCGGTTGGCCAGGTGAGCGTTGCCCTGCGCCATCCCGCCGGCGGCGTCGTTGAGGTTGTTGGACGCACTCTGGATGCGTCCGACAATGTCGGTGAGCTGGGCGATGGTGGCGTTGGCGTCGTCCTGGATGCGTGCGAACACGCCCTGGAAATCGCCGTGCATCTGCGTGGTCAGGTCGCCGCGCGAGAGTGCGGCGAGCATTTGGGAGACCTGCTCGATGCTGCTGGCGTTGGCATCCAGCAGTCCATTGAGACGCTGTGCCAGCTGCAGGAAGAAGCCCTGCTTGCCCTCGGTCACGACCCGGCCACTGAAATCGCCCGCAGCCGCAGCCTGCACGATGTGCTCCAGTTCTTCTTCGACCTGCACTTCCAAGGTGCGGTCGGCCCACTCGACCACGAAGCCCTGGCGACTGCCATCGGCGGCGATGATCGGGTTGACGATCAACTGCATGACCCGGCCACCGACGCGGATCTGTGCGCGATGGGTGCTTTCGAGCGTTTCCAGCAACCGGGCCTGGTGCTCCGGATGACGGTGGAAGATGTCGATGTTGCGGCCGACCAGGTCGCTGGCGCTGAATTGCGGCAGGTCCTTGCGCAGATCGGCCTCGGCACCGGCAAGCATGCGCTGCAGCGGGCGGTTGACGTAGACGATGGTGCGCTCGGCGTTGGCGATCATCACGTTGGTGGTGACATCGTTGAGCGCGGCGCGCACGCGCAGCATCTCATCCAGCCCGGCCTGTTCCTGTTCGCGCCTGGCCAGTAGCTGATGACTGCTGTGAACCATCGCGCGGGCCAGTGAGTCGGCCGGAAACTGGGCTTCATGCAGGTCTGCCGGCAGGGGCTGGTCATTGGCCACGCCGCGCGCCAGTCTCGCGAGTTCGCGTGGATCGTGGCCCAGCAGCAGCAACTGGCGGCGCATCTGCACGGCCATGGCACAGAGCAGCGCGGTTTCCACCACCACGTAGGCGGCATGCAGCAGCACCACCCCGAAGCCGCTGCCGGCGGCAAACACCGGCAGGTCCAGGCCGCGGCTCTGCAGTACGAAAAACAGAACGTGGTGCACGGCAATCGCGGCGGCGGCCACCACGATCGGCAGCCAGTCACGGTAGTAGAGCAGCAGCGCGATCAGCACGATCACGCCGAAGTGGGTTTCCAGCATGCCGTGGGTCTGGTGGATCAACGTGGCGGCCAGCACCATCCAGACCAGTGCGACGGTGCAGCGCGACAGGCGGGTACCGGGCAGCCAGCGGGTCTGCAGCGCGACCAGGGCCAGGCTCGGCAGGCTGATGGCCAGGGCGGGCGTCCAAAGTCCATTGCGCCAGGCCAGTACCAGCGAGATCGCGGTCAGCAGCGCGGTCACTGCCAGGAACAGGCGATCCGCCTCGGCGGCAAGGGCCTGCAGATACGGCACGTTCTCATGACCCACAAGCGAATGCGGGGTGGGGCGGGGTGCGGACATGCGGACGACTCCTTCTGGCATGAGCGGCGTATGGGACGTCAACGACGTACGACGGTGGGTGCGCAGATAGCCGGATCAGCACCCAGTGACGGGTTGCGGGTGGGCGCATCGTGGAAGAGCAGCGGGATCACCCAGCCGAGCCAGAGCGCCAGGGCGGCGATGCCTGCGACGGCGCGGGCGGTCGATACGGGATGGGGCGCGGTGGTTGCGGAATCGGGTGTCGCCATGCGCCGCCCTCCCAGGCCACGTGAGTCCCTTCTTAACGGCCCAGGTGCGTACGGACTTGATCCTATTCAGCTGCCGTTTTGCCGAAATCGGTCGGCTTTCTTTCAATTTTGTGACGAGAATCTCATTGTGGGTGGGCGAAACGAAAACACCCCGCCTAAGCGGGGTGTCTATGGATCAATCAATGTCAGGGCCGGGAACTAGAACTCCTGCCAGTCGCCCTCGCTGGCGAGGGCCGGTTCGCGAACGGCCGGCTTGCGTGCCGGCGCGGTGGCGCGAC
>NZ_RHPP01000177.1 GCF_003935715.1 Stenotrophomonas sp. 278
GCTGCGGCCTGCGCCGGCGAACACGCGTGCGCTCTGGCCCAGCTCGACGTCCTTCAGCGCTTCCTCGGCCAGGCTGACGCGCGCGGCATAGGTGCGGGTCTGCGCATCGGCCGCCGGCGCAATTTCGCGGATCGAGCCCGGCAGCAGCTGGCCCGGCGTATTCCACAGTTCCACCTGCACCTGCTGGCCGACCTTGTAGTCGCGGATGTGGCTTTCAGGGAGCGCGATCAGCACCTCGCGGCCGCCGTCGGCGGCCAGGGTGAAGATGGTCTGTCCGGCGCTGACCACCTGCCCTGCTTCGGCCTCGCGGCTGGCGATCACCCCGTCAGTGGGGGCGCGCAGCTGCGCATATGCGGCCTGGTTGCGGGAAACGGCAAGATTGGCGCGGGCCGCATTGGCCTGGCCCTGCGCAGCCTTGAAGGCAGCGGTCTGCGCGTCCAGCGCGGACTGGCTGACCAGCTGCTGCTCGGCGAGTTTGGCGTAGCGCTTCTGGTCATCGCGGGCGCGCACCAGGTCGGCTTCGGCGGCGGCCAGCTGGGCCTGGCTGGCGCTGGCCTGGGCGGCGTAGTCGGAGACGTCCAACTCGGCCAGCACGTCGCCCTTGCGCACGCGCTGGCCCGCATCGACATGTCGGCGGATGAGGTGACCGCCGACCTGGAACGACAGGAGGCTCTCCTCACGGGCATGCACTTCACCGGGATAAGCCGCCAGCTCCTGCCCAGCCACCGTGCCGGGCTGCACCACCAGCACCGGTAACGGTGCTGCCGGCTCGGCCTCCTGCTTGCCACACGCTGCCAGCATCAATGCCAGCAGGCCACCGCCCATCCATCGCAAGTTGTTCATGAGGTCCTGGACCTTGAAGAAGCCGGGAGAAAGCGACACCGACGAGACACTCTATATCGGCATCGAAATTATTGAACCGACCGGTATAGTATAAATATCGAACCGATTGGTCTAGTATTCAATCAATGACCGATCCGACCTCTTCTTCTGCGCCGCCCAAGCCCTCTGCCAAGGCCGCCGGACCCGGACGTCCGAAAGACCTGGGCAAGCGGGCCGCGATCCTTGACGCCGCCAAGGCGCTGTTCGTCGAACAGGGCTATACGGGCGTGAGCATGGACAGCATCGCCGCTCAGGCAGGCGTGTCCAAGCTGACCGTTTACAGCCATTTCGGCGACAAAGAGACCTTGTTCACCGAAGCTGTGCAGTCCACCTGCATGGAAATGCTGCCCGATGCGCTGTTTGTAACGGACGCCGAGGGGCCACTGCGTGAACAGCTGACAGGGATTGGCCAGGCCTTTTTCGCGATGATCACCTCACCGGCGGCGGTGGCGGTGCAGCGGGTGATGATGGCCCCGGATACCGACGACCGCATCCGCGAGATGTTCTGGGTCGCCGGCCCGCAGCGCACCAGCGCTGCCCTGGCAGAATTCCTGCGCGCCCGCACTGCCCGCGGCGAGCTGGAGATTTCCGACTTCCAGACCGCGGCCCTGCAGTTCTTCACCCTGATCAAGGGCGAGCTGCATACGCATATGATGTGCGGCATGCGCCCGGCCCCGGCCGAATGCGATGCCGACGCCCATGTGCACGCCAGCGTCGACTTCTTCCTGAGGGCGTACGCTACCCGCCGCTAGTCCTGTTTGCCCAACCTGAATGGACCGGAGGTCGCGGTGACTTCCGGCACTGCGTCTCCCACATGTCGGCAGCGATGCTTTGATCGCGCCGCCCGCTCCCGGCACCGGTAAAATGGCCGGCCCACTGCGCTGGATTAGAACCTCATGACGATCGATTACGCCCACGCCCGCGAACTGATGGTTGAACAGCAGATCCGTCCCTGGGACGTGCTGGACATCCGTGTGCTGGATGTCCTGGCAACGCTGCCGCGGGAGGCGTTCGTCGCTGAAACGCACAAGAAACTGGCCTATACCGACGTGGAACTGCCGCTCGGTTTTGGCCAGAAAATGATGAAGCCGGTCATTGAAGGCCGCACCCTGCAGGCGCTGGATCTGCAGCCGGGCGACGAAGTACTGGAAATCGGCACCGGCAGCGGCTACCTCAGCGCCTGCATCGGCGCGCTGGCCCGCGAAGTGCTGAGCCTGGAAATCCAGCCGGAGCTGGCCAGCAGCGCGCGCGCCAGCCTGGACGCCGCCGGCCTGGGCACCAACGTGCGCATCGAAACCGCCGACGCCCTGAACTGGAGCAGCGAGCGCCGCTTCGATGTCATCTGCGTGACCGCTGCGGTCGAGACCATTCCGTCACATTTCGTCTCGCTGCTGCGTCCGGGTGGTCGCCTGTTCCTGATCCGTGGCACCTCGCCGGTGATGGAAGCGGTGCTGGTGAAGGCCGACGGCAGCACCGAATCGCTGTTTGAAACCGATATCGCCTACCTCCGCGGTGCCGCCCCGGCACCCCAGTTCCAACTCTGAGTCCAAGGAAGCCGCAATGATCCGCCGATCCCTCGCACTTGCGCTGGCCGCCGCACTGCTGCCGATGACCGCCTCTGCCGCCGACCTGCTGCAGGTCTATGAAATGGCGCGCAACGGCGATCCGCAGCTGGCCGCGGCAGAGTCCACCCGCCTGTTCGACAAGGAAGGTGCCGTCCAGGCCCGCGCCGCGCTGCTGCCGCAGCTCAACGGCCAGGCCACGCTGGGTCGCAACCGCACCACGCCGAACCATGACGTGGACACCACCTCGTTCACCACCAAGAACCGCAACTACACGGTGGAGGGCTCGCAGACGCTGTTCAACTGGACGCAGTTCGCCAACCTGAAGTCGCAGCGCGAGCTGAGCAAGGCGGCTGACTTCACCCTGGACTCGGCCAACGACGACCTGATCGTGCGCACCTCGGCCGCCTACTTCAATGTGCTGGTGGGCATCGAATCGCTGTCGGCCGCACAGACCAACGAAGCCGCTGCCAAGAAGCAGTTCGACTTTGCCGACAAGCGCCTGGAAGTGGGCCTGGCCCCGATCACCGACGTGCACGAAGCGCGCGCGCAGTACGACCAGGCGCGTGCCAACACGATCATCGCGCAGAACACGCTGGCCGATGCCTACCAGGCCCTGACCGAACTGACCGGCCAGCCGGTGACCGACCTCAAGGCGCTGCCGGAAGACTTCCGTCCGGAGCTGCCGGCCCAGTACGCTACCGTGGATGCGCTGGTGACCCAGGCCGTCGCTCAGAATCCGGCATTGAAGGCTTCGGAACTGCAGGTTAACGCAGCGGAAGCGTCGGTGTCGGCTGCACGTGGCGCGCACTATCCCACGCTCAATCTCGGTGCCAGCGTCGGCCGTTCGGCCACCTGGGGTGACCCGATTGGCTCCAGCAGCAACTACACTCCGGACCAGCGCACCAACAGTGTCGCCCTGACCCTGAGCGTGCCGATCTTCTCCGGCGGCGCAACCCAGTCCGGCGTGCGCCAGGCCCTGGCCCAGCGCGACATCGCCCAGGACGGTTACGAGCAGCAGAAGCGCGCCCTGGACCGCAACACCCGCAATGCCTACCAGTCGCTGGTGGCCGGCATCAGCGAGGTGGAAGCACGTCGCCTGGCCGTGGTCTCGGCGCAGAGCGCCTACGATGCCTCGCAGGTCGGCCTGGAAGTGGGTACCCGCACCGTGCTGGACGTGATCCAGAACCAGCGCATCCTGTTCTCGGCGCAGCTGGAATACGCCCAGGCCCGTTACAACTTCCTGCAGCGTCGCCTGCAGTTGGGCCAGGCGGTGGGCGTGCTCGACATCGCCGAACTGCAGGACATCAACCGTCTGCTGACCCAGCAGGCCGCCACGCCGAGCACCACGGTCAACAACTGATCGCGATGTATGGCTGGAACGAAAAAGCCACCCGCAGGGGTGGCTTTTTTGTCTGTGGCGTTCGGCTACTGCGCAGCCACGCAGGGCGTGGCTCTACGTCGAATGAGCCGTAGAGCCACGCCCTGCGTGGCTGCGCGTCATTTGTAGAAGCTGCTACGTCCACCCGGCTGCCGCTTGAAGCGCCGGTGGATCCACAGATACTGGTCCGGTGCCTCGCGCACCATCGCCTCGATGGCCTGGTTGACCCGCGCGGTATCGGCTTCTACGTCTTCGCTGGGGAAGTTCTCCAGCGGCGCGCCGATCTTCAGGAAATACTTCCCGCCTTCGCGGCGGTGGAAATACGGAATCACCGCGCAGCCGGTCATGCGTGCCAGCTGATGCGTAGCGGTGATGGTGGACGCGGTGTGCCCGAAGAACGGCACGAACACGGTGTCCTTGCCACGCATGTCCTGGTCGGGCGCATACCAGAGGAAACCGCCCTTCTTCAGATGCCGCACCGTGGCACGAATATCCTCATTGGCATACATCGCCTTGGCATAACGCAGCCTGCCGAACTTCACCGCCCATTCGTAAACCGGATTACGGTGCTTGCGGTACATGCCGGACAACTCGACGTGGTCGCACAGCAGCCGACCGCACATTTCCAGCGTCATGAAGTGGCCCGAGACCAGCAACACACCGCGGCCTTCGGCCTGCATGCGGTGCAGATGTTCCAGGCCCTCGATCTGGACCTTGGGGCGGATGCTGTCGATGCTGCCCCACCAGGCACGGGCGAACTCGAAGATGCCCACCCCCAGCGCGTCGAAGCTGTCGCGCAGCAGTCGCTGCCGCCAGGCCTCGTCCTGTTCAGGGAAGCACAGCTTGAGGTTCACTTCGGCGGCCTTGCGCCGGCTGCTGGCCAGCCGGTATGCCACCGTGCCGACGCCCCGGCCCAGCGCCCGCTGCAGGCCCCAGGGCAGCCGCGCGACCGCGAAGGCCCCCAGCATGAAGGCGAACATCGGCCAGTGCCGGGGATTGCGCAGCGACGGGCGGGTCGCAGTGGAGGCGTTATCTGACATGCCCTGATTCTAAAGGATGCGTCCGCCCCCTGCGGCGCATGTCTTTCCCGGGCCGGCTCCCGTATCCTCTGCCCATGCGTAATCGCCCTGTTGAGTGGATCCTGCGCGGCCTGTATTCGGCCGTGCTGTACATACTGCTGCCCATCACCGTGTACCACCTGGTGTGGCGGGGCTTCCGGGTGCGTCAGTACTTCCAGCGCTGGGACGAGCGCTACGCCTCCTACCCGCAGTCCAGCGTGCACCCGCGGGTGTGGCTGCATGCGGTGTCTGTCGGCGAAGTCAACGCCGCCGCCCCCCTGGTCAACGCATTGCGCGCGCAGCGTCCGGATATCCGCTGGGTCATCACCACCATCACCCCCACCGGCTCGGAGCGGGTGCGCTCGCTGTGGGGCGATGCGGTGGACCACGTGTACCTGCCTTACGACGTGCCCGGCAGCGTCGGCCGCTTCCTGGGGCATTTCAAACCCAGTCTGGCGCTGATTCTGGAAACCGAGCTGTGGCCGAATCTGCTGTTCGGCTGCCGTGACCGCGGCATTCCGGTGTACATCCTCAATGCCCGGCTGTCGGCGCGTTCGCTGCGCGGCTACCGGCTGCTGGCTCCGCTGATCGCACGTGCGCTGCGTACGGTGACCTGCGTGGCCGCGCAGTCGCAGGAGGATGCCGAACGTTTCATCCAGCTGGGTGCCGAACCCGAGCAGGTGCGTGCACTGGGCAACCTGAAGTTCGAGATCGCCACCCCGAACGTGCGCGAATTCATGGCGAACTTCCACACCGCCGTACCGCCGACGCGACCGGTATGGATTGCCGCCAGCACCCATGAAGGCGAAGAGCAGGCCACGCTGGACCTGCACCGCCGGCTGCGCGCGGAGATTCCCGATCTGCTGCTGCTGTGGGCCCCACGTCATCCTGAGCGCTTCCCGCGCGTGGAAGCGCTGGCCCGCGAGCAGGGCTGGAAGGTCGCCACCCGCCGCCAGGAACAATGGCCGCTGGCCGACACCGACGTCTTCGTCATCGACACCCTGGGCGAGCTGATGTCGTTCTACAGCTGCGCCCAGGTCGCTTTCGTCGGTGGCAGCCTGCAGCCGATCGGTGGGCACAACCTGCTGGAGCCGGCCGCGATGGGCACCGCGTCGGTGACCGGCCCGCACCTGCATAACTTCTCGGAGATCTCACGGCGCATGCGCGAGGCCGGCGCGGTGTTGATCGCCGACGACGTGGAAGGCGTGTACGTCGCCCTGCTGACGCTGCTGCGCGATCCGCAGGCGCGCGAAGACATGGCACGCGCCGGCTGCACCCTGGTAAGCACCGGCCGCGGCGCGTTGCAGCGCACCGTTGATCTGGTGACGCCGCAGCTTCCGCCGCCGGTGGCGTGAACCCTTCTGCAACGACGTCGACCATCCCACCCGTCACGTAGAGCCACGCCCTGCGTGGCTTCGACCATGTCTGACACTGCGAAGCCACGCAGGGCGTGGCTCTACATCAGGTGATATCCCAACGGCACCACGCGTAGGGGTACTCGCCGACCCGCTCGGAGAGTCCAGCGCGCAGTGGGTTGCCGATGATTTAGCGGGCCGCATGTTCAACAGACTCATCACGGCGAATGGCATGGTCGTGATACCCCTTCTGCCACACCTGCCCTGTCTGCAGCTTACGGCTGCTGATGGACTTGAAGACATTCATGCAGCTGGCGAGCGTGCCTTGCCGAAGTTCCATCAACCAATGCACATGATCCGGCATGATCACCCAGGCCAGCGTGTAGCTGCGGCCGGTGCGTTCAACGTGCCGAAGTGCGTCGATGACGATCTCGGCGTTGCGAGCATGTTCGAACAACCGGCGTCTGCCGTGCACCACAGTGGTGAGCACGTAGATGCGGCCCACCTGGGATTGGCGGTAGCGACGTAGGCGGGGGCTGGACATGCCACCAGCGTGGCAAGCGGACGGCAAGCACGGTATCGCCAAACAACGCGTCATGATGTCAGACGTAGAGCCACGCCTTGCGTGGCTTCGCGGTATCGAGCGAAAGCGCAGCCACGCAGGGCGTGGCTCTACGGGATTCTGGCATCGCCGCGCGAGCCACGCAGGGCGGGCATACGAACGCCAACGGGCGAACGACCTTCAGTCTGCCTCGTCGCGGGCCAGCAGGCTGCCGGCATACAGCGCGGCGAGCAGCAGGGTGAGGCCACCCCAGAAGGTCGAGTAGAACGCCAGGTGCGTGTTCAACGGGAACACGGTGACCGCCAGCGCCAACGCCGCCGGGCGTGCGCGATCACGCGCCGCCAGCGGTGCGAAGC
>NZ_RHPP01000178.1 GCF_003935715.1 Stenotrophomonas sp. 278
GGCGCGGCGGCTTCACCCCGCATCCCGGACCCGGGCCTGCGCCCCGTCCGGGTCCCGGTCCAGGTCCGGGTCCACACCCTGACCCAGGACCGGGTCCTGGTCCTGGTCCGGGGCCCCACCCTGGCCCGGGGCCTGGACCACATCCGCCAGGGCCGGGTCCCGGCCCCGGCCCTCATCCGCCGGGTCCGCGTCCACCGCCACCTCCGCCGCCCTACTGGGATCACCCGTTCTGGGACGCGGCCGCCTTCGGTGCGGGCGTGGCAGTGACCTCGGCGATGATCGGATCGATCGTGTACAGCCTGCCGACCGACTGCACCACCGTCATCGTCAATGGCATCGGCTACCAGCAATGCAGCAATGGCTGGTACCAGCCGCAGTACATGGGAACCACGGTGCAGTACGTGGTTGTGGACGCACCACAATGAACGGAGTACGACCATGCCACGACTGAAGCGCACGGCCTTTGCGATGGCGCTGGCGGCCACTGCGTTGGCCGGTCTGCCGGGGTGCCGTCCGGCGTCGATTGCGCGGGCGACGACGCCGAGTGATGGTGGTGCGTTGGAAGGCGCGTCGGAACTGCCTGCGCGACGGGCGCTGGCGCGCGAGCTCTATGTGGCGGGTGTGCCGCTGCTGGCGCGTTATGCGGTGGTGCATGCGCGGAATATTGATCGCGGCGGTGCGGAGTATCAGGGGCCGTTGAATGTGTTGCATTGGGTGATGGTTTCCGCGGAGATCAGCCGGGCAGAGCCCGGCGCTACGGAAGCGCACGAACCGGCGGAGGCGTTTACGGTGGCCGCAAGTCTGGATCTGCGGGCTGAGCCGATGGTGGTGCGGGTGCCTGCGCTGCCGGCCGAGCGCACCTACCTGCTGCAGTTGACCGACCTGCAGGCGTCGGTGCCGGCACAGATCAGCAGCCGCAGCACGGGGAACCAGCCCGGTGACTACCTGGTGGTCGGACCAGGCTGGCAGGGTGAGGTGCCGGTGGGCATCGTCGACGTGATCCATGCCGATACCACGCTGGTCAGCATCAGTGGCTGGGTGCAGGGGCTGGACACCGACAGCTCCGGAGCCCGGCAAACGCTGCAGCGGGGCTTCAGGATCCAGCCGCTGTCCCGACACCTCGCCATTGCGCCACCGCCGATCACCCTCGGCGACTGGCCGCAGCCGTTGCCTGCCGATATCGCGCGGCATTCGGCGCTGTTCTTTGCACGGTTGGAAGCGTTGCTGTCGTTCGTGCCAGCGCAACCCGGTGAGGCAAATCTACGCCAGCGCCTGCAGCAGCTCGAGATCACACCGCCGCAACGCCCGCTGGCGCAGGCCGCCACCCGCGCTCTGCGCGAAGGCATGGCGGACGGCCAGCGCGAGATCGACCAGCGGCGTGCGGCGCTTGGTGGCTGCGATCCCGGCGAGGTGGACGCGGCCCACAGCGATGCGATTTCGCGTGCCTGTGCCGCGCAACGCACGTTGAAGGAGGGGTGATGCCACAGCATCCCTGGCTCTGGATGGCCGCGCTGTTCCTGGTGCCGTTGATGGCAGCGCTGGTGGTGAGCCTGATCGTGCGCAAGCGTGGGTTGCGCGCGAACGCAGTGCTGGCGTGGTTTGTGCTGGTGTGCTGGATCGGGGCGTTGACGGTGATCTGGTTGCAGGTGCGGTAGCCCGTAGAGCCGGGCTTGCCCGGCTTCGCGGAAAAGCAGCCGGGCAAGCCCGGCTCTACAACGACTGGCCGAGCTCGATGAACACCACGCGCTCGCCGCCTTCACGCATGCCCATGCCAAAGATCAATGGCCCGATCCACGAATCGAACCCCAGGAACAAGCTGCCGTTCCAGATCCCATCCTCCAGCGACATGTCGCTGCGCCGCTGCCAGGCGTTGCCGTATTCGACGGTGCCGCCGACCTGCGCTGAGCGCCCCAGCACTTTGCCCAGTTCGTAGGTGTAACCGACAAACCCCAGCGCGTAATGCTGCCCGGTCAACTGGTTGTGCTGGAACCCCGCCAGCCGCCAGCGTCCACCCAGCCGGTACAGGTTCTGCACCGGTGCCTCGCCCGAGGCCGTGATGTGATAGCGCAGCCCCAGCTGCACGGCCTGTTTGCCAAACGGGAACGCACCCACGGCGTCCAGATCGACCTGCCCGAAACGCGTGTCGGCACCCAGCGCCTCACGCGACTGGTAGGTGCCCAGCGTGACCAGGAAGCCATCGCGCGGGAAGTACAGGCTGTCGATGTTGTCGTAGGTGGCACTGGCGGTGAACGCGCCCTCGTCGAAGTCGGTACGCGGAATCGTGGGGTCGCCGACCTCGACCTTGGCGTTGCCGCGATACCGCTCCAGCCCCGCTCGCAGCGACAGCACGTTCGAGACCTCGCGCACCAGGCCCATGTAGGCACCCGTGCGCTGCACGCGGAATCGCGCGATCCTGTTGTCATCGCTGTCGTCGAACAGGTTGAAGGAACGGGTCTGGAAGCCCCCCGCCGCCTCGAAGCCGTAGCGGTTGTGCAGGTCGAACGGATGGTAATAGCTTCCGGTCAGTGCCGGCTCGCTGCCCACCTGCAGGGTCACCCGGGCTTCGGCCCCGTAGGGCGACAACGGCGCGAACAGCAGGCCGGCGCGCAGGTTGCTTTCATGGTTGCCTTCAAAGTCGTTGCTGATGGTCCAGCCGGCCTGCAGATAGGCCGGTCCGTTCGGCTTGGCGCGGGCGCTGATGCGCACGCCGGCCTGGCCATCACGCTCGATCTGCTCGTAGCTGAAGCTGGCCAGGGTATCCATGCCGTAGCCACGCAGAATGCCTTCCTGCATGGCCTCACTGTCCAGCGGCTTGCCCACTTCCACCGGCAGATAGGACAGCAGCACGGAATCGGCATAACCGGTGTGGTTGTCCACCTCGATGAAGGCAATCGGGGCCGGTGCGGCCGTTTGCGCACGTTGCTCCCGAGCCACCCGCCATTGCTGGTAGTCCGCCGCTGGCTGCGAGAACGCACGCAGCGCAGGTGTTGCGGCGTCAGCGGCCTGCTGGCCGATCTGCAGCGCCAGCGGAGCCTTGTTGAAATCGCCGGTGGCCACCTGCCCGGTCAGTGGCGGCGTGATCAGCAGATCCTGCGCCCCCAGTGTGGCCAACTGCTGGCTGGCGTTGCGGGTAGTGAGAAAGCCACTGAGCTGGCCGATCACATCCAGCAGGCTGGCATCCTGGTCCAGCTCGCTCAGTGGGGTGCCCACATCCACGGCAATCACCCGCTCGGCCCCCATCGCACGCACCACGTCCACCGGCACGTTGTCGGCCACGCCGCCATCCAGCAGCACGCGACCGTCGATGCTCACCGGGCGGAAAATGCCCGGCAGGGACATGCTGGCGCGCATCGCCATCGGCAGGTTGCCGTGCGACAGCACCACCGCCTGGCCGGTGTTGAGGTCGGTGGCCACGGCTCGATACGGTGTGGCCATCTGGTCGAAGTCGCTGCTGATCCGGCTGCCGCCGGTGGCGCGTTCGAACAGCGCGATCAGGCGTTCGCCCTGCGACACACCGCCAGAGACCTGCACGCGCTTGCCGGCACCACCGAGACCGATGCCTACCGCGGTCATCTGGGTGTAGTCGTCGCCCTTGCGACGCAGCGAACGATCCCGGCGCGGCAGGGTGTCGCTGAACATCGCCATCCATTCGGTATCCAGCACCACCTGCTCGATCTGCGCCGGGCTCTGGCCAGAGGCGTACAGCGCGCCCACCAGCGCACCCGCGCTGGTGCCAGCGATGCAGTCCACGGGAATGTTCAGTTCTTCCAGCTTGCGCAGGATGCGTACGTGGGCGATGCCGCGCGCCCCTCCTCCACCCAGCGCCAACCCAATCCGCGGCCGGGTGTCACCCGCCACGCGCACGCCACAACTTTTGCCGGTGGGCATGTTGACCACGTCCACCGCCTGCACGGCCGTGGACGCGCACAGTGCCGCCAGCAACACGATCCAACGGGCCACGTTCAGCGCCATGGCGAGCCCACCTGGATGTAGAAGGTTTCATCCTCCGGGCCCCACGCGTAGTCGACACCGACGTGCATGCCCAGCTTGCGCGCAATCAGATAACGGAAGCCGGTGCCCTTCGCTACTTTGTCACCGCCTTCGCTGAAACTGTTGTGCCGCCCCCAGGTCCGCCCTGCCCCGACGAAACCGACCAGCGCCCAGCGCGAGGTCATGTTCCAGCGCAGCTCGGTCTCCAGCACCGCTGCACGGGTGTCTTGATAGCGCGCCGAGCCGATGCCTCGCAGGTCGATGTACGGCAGCCGGTAGAAAGGAATGTCACCGTTGGCCCAACGGGCATCCACGCGCCCACCGAGCACGAAGGCCTTGCCCAGCGGCCAGTAGCCGTAGGCATGGCCGCGATAGCTCTGGAACGCGCTGTCGCTGCCGATGCCCGGCAGGTAGGCATTGCCCTCGATCATGCCCAGCCAGCCGCTGGACGGGCTGAAGGTGTTGTCGCGGCTGTCGTACTCCAGCGACAGTCCCAGCCCGGAACTCTTCGTGCCGAGCTCGCGCGGGGTGAAGTTGAGCCGGTCGGACTCGACATCGAAACCGATGTCCATGTCCATGTAGATCCAGGCCAGACCCAGATACAGATCGCGCGTTCCCAGGCGGCGGAAGCCCTGCTGGAACGACACGATGCCATCGACGTTGTAGTCGATCTCGAGCGGTGGCAGTCGGCGGCCAGGCGTGTGGTAGGCCAGATTGAGGGAAGCTTTGGCAACGCCGCCGCGATAGCGCCAGCGGTCTTCGTCGAAATGCAGCGATGCCCCTACGCCGTAGGCTTCGCTGCCGTTGCTGGTACGCATGGCACCGGCACCGTATAGATTCGGGCGGGTCACCATTCCCGCTTCGGCGGCTGCGCTGCCACTGGCATGCGGGCGCTGGAAGAACGCCAGTGCCAGACCACCGCCGTTGCCCAGCGCGGGGTCGGTGATGATGATCGGTACCGGCAGAAAACCACGATGATCAAGCAGCCAGCGTGACATGTCGAAGCGACCGTCTTCGGGGTCGCGGAACATCGACGCTTTGGGAGCATCGGAATCCTGGGGCAGCGCCTGGGCCGCTACGACGAAAGGCAGCAGTGCCAGGCAGGCGATGAGCAGGGGTGCGCAGATCGACACGGCGTCACCTCGGGGGAAGGTGCACGGCGTCGCGTCGCTGGGGAGGGAGAGCCGCGACGCGACGCCGCGCGATGAACCGAAGCGCTACTCAGCGCGCCGCCGCGCTGCCCGGCGGGAAGTCGGCGAACATCTTGTCCAGGCCAGCCTCCACCGCCGCATTGACCCGATCGGTGGAACTGGGCACGGTGCCGCTGGCTGACCCGCGCCACACCGCCTGCTTGGTGCGCGAATCGAACATGTCCACCACCAGGGTGCCGACGTCATAGGTGTGCACGGTCGTCGTGGACGAGGCCATGCCCATGCCGCCACCCCAGCCACCGCGCCAGCCCCAGCCACCCATGCCGGTGCCGGTGTAGAAGGTGTCCAGGGTCTGGCGCTGGCTGTTGGCGATGTTGGCGACCAGCGCGATGTCGCCGTTCGGGGCCTCGGTCAGGCCGCGCGCGCGCAGCCGCGCATCCACCCCGTCGACGATCCGCTGCACCACCAGCGGCGACGCGCCCTGCGGCTTCTGCGCCCAGCTGTAGGTCTTGAACGAGGCAAAGTTGGCGCTCGGGTCATGGTCGGTGCGGACCGTGGGCGACGACGCACAGGCCACCAGGCCGGTCGCCAGAACAGCAAGGACGAAGGCTTTCATCACAGCAGACTCCAGCGTCGTGAACAGGGCTTCAGGCTAGCGCTCCGCCACCTGCCGGAGCATCCGCATAACTACGCAGAACGGGCAGAAAAACTACCGGTTCAGCGCGGGGCGTTGATCACCACGTACTGAACGCTGGTGCCGGCATAGCGCGGCTCGTACCAGTCGTTTCCACACTGCTGGTAGGCCACGCCGTTGATCACCGTGGTGACGCAGCTCGGCGGCAGCGAGTAGACGATCGAGCCGATCACCGCACGCGTGACCGCCACGCCCGCGGTCACAGCGGCAGCGGTGGCGAACGGATGGTCATCCCAGTCATTCCAGTGGTCGTCGTGGTCATAGTGGTGATCCACGTCAACATGGACATCGCGGTCAATGTTGCGGTTCACGTTCCGGTTCACGTCACGATTACGGTCGACATTCCGGTTGTGGTCGATATTGCGGTTGGCTGCGCCGCCGGCAGGCCGGTTCATCGGGTGGTTGGCCGGCCGCTGTGCAGCACGGTTCACATTGGCGTGGGCCGAGGCGCGTGCACCACCGCCGCCACGATGCCCGTGCTGGGCCGATGCGCTTTCGAACATCGCAGGGGCCAGGCCCAGCGCGGCAGAGGCCAGCGCGGTCAGCAACAACGATCTTGCAGAGGGCATGTTCATCTCAGTTCTCCGCGTCAGGCGCAGCAGCCGCAACGGCCACCGGGACCAGCTTGATCCGGTGGGCGTCCGCCGGCGGGGTGAAGGCGAACGCGCTGTCCGGCACCGGCGTGCGGGTATCCCAGCGCAGGCGCGCACGGTACTGGGGCTGTGCCGGGTCATCCAGCGAATTGATGATCAGCTTGACCGGCAGTGAACTCGCCTTGGATATCCACACCTGCCAGTCCACGCCGTCCTGCTGGAAGGCGTATTGCTCAATTGGCTCACCCGCCTGGGTGCCCCCGCCAATATGCCGTGCACTGCGGATGAGACTGCTGGGGGCTTTATCGGTGCCCCACAGGAACATGTCGGCCAGCGGGAACTCGATGTCATAGCGGGTGGCGGCCTGTTCCACCAGTTCGCCCAGGGTGGCATGCAGGCCCTCCACCTGTGCGTAGTACTTCAACTTCGGCGCATACACCGTAAGCGCCTTGCCGTCATAGATCAGCTGGCGCTGCTGGCGGTCGCTGTCGAGCTCCACGAACACCTGGTTGGGCCGTTTCACCCGGTAGCTGACCTTGCCGTCCAGCTCGATCTTCTGCCCGTCTTCCAGCACCACCTCGGTACTGGCATCGGAGGTCAAGGAAAACTGGTTGAGTGCGCGTAATGCCGCGCCCATGCGCTCCAGCGCGGCCAGCGCGTCGGGGTCGCGTTCGGATGCGGGGGCTGCAGCGGCGGTGGTGGCCGGCTTGGGCG
>NZ_RHPP01000179.1 GCF_003935715.1 Stenotrophomonas sp. 278
GCCAGCCCCGGGCGGCTGCCGCCGGCGGCCAGACGGGCGTCGACGCGGACCTTCAGGCTGTCCAGCAGGTCTTCGGCGATGCGGCGGCCGTCCAGGATGCGGGCGGAATGGGGGGCGGCGGACTCGTTCATCGAATGCGGGGGCGTGAAGCGGCGGGGAGCGTATTGTCCCCGATTACCGTTGTCCGGAACACCGGTCATTCCTCCTCTTCGGGAACCTCGTCGGCGTTCAACGTCCGCGCCTTGCGCTTGGGCGCGGTGAACGGGGTCGGCGTGGGCACGCCGGGCAGCGCGCTGCCGAACACCATGTGCGCGCCGGCGCGCAGGTCGCCACCGGCCATTTCCAGCTCGAAACGTTCGGCGTCGCGCAGGCGGATCTGCTCGGCAATGTCGCGCGCGTCGTCTTCATCCGCACCCAACTCCATCAGTGCGGCCTGACCGAACATCAGCGCACTCTCGAACGTCTCGCGGATCTGGTAATCCACGCCGGCGTGAATCAGGCGAAGCGAATGCTCACGGTCAAACGAACGCACCAGCAGCTTGGCCTGCGGGAATTCGTGCGATACCAGTTCAACAATGCGGTCGGCATCTTCGGCATTGTTCACGCACACTGCAATCGCTCGCGCACTGGCTGCACCGGAAGCATGCAGCACATCCAGGCGGGTGCCGTCGCCGTAGTAGATCTTGAACCCGAAGCGCTCGGCGTTGTGGATCATGTCGACGTCGTTGTCGATGATGGTCACGTCCACGTCGCGGGCCAGCAGCGACTGGCTGGCGACCTGGCCAAAGCGTCCGAAGCCGATCATCAGCACGCTGCCGGACATGCCTTCTGCGGTGTCGACACCATCCAGCGACACTTCGCGTGCCGGCATCAGCTTGTCATGCAGCAGCACGAACAGCGGCGTGAGCGCCATCGACAGCACGACAATGGCGGTGAAGTTGGCATTGACCTCGACGCCGATCACGCCTGCGGCCGCCGCCGCAGAGAACAGCACGAAAGCGAACTCGCCACCCTGCGCCATCACCACGCCACGGTCCAACGCCTGGCGATGGTCGCTGCCCAGCAGACGCGCCACCACGTAGATGCACACGGCCTTGGCCGCCATCAGCGCCAATACCCCGGAGAGGATCAGCGGCCAGTTGTTGGCCACCACGGTGAGGTCCAGCGCCATGCCGACGCTGAGGAAGAACAGGCCGAGCAGGATCCCGCGGAAGGGCTCGATGTCCGCTTCAATCTGGTGGCGGAAGGTGGATTCACTGAGCAGCACGCCGGCAAGGAAGGCCCCCATCGCCATCGACAAGCCGCCCAGCTGCATCAGCAGCGCCGCACCCAGCACCACCAGCAGCGCGGCGGCGGTCATCACTTCGCGCGCCTTGGCCGCGGCCAGCAACCGGAACAGCGGATTGAGCAGGAACTTGCCGACCAGCACCAGACCGACGATGGAACCGGCCCCGATTGCGATGCTGAGCCAGCGCGAGCCTTCGCCCGGTTCAGCGTGCACCGGGGCCATCAGCGCGACCACGGCCAGCAGCGGGACAATCAGCAGATCTTCAAACAGCAGGATGGAGACGATCTTCTGCCCCGATGGCAACGCGATGTCGCCGCGCTCGGCCAGCAGTTGCATGACCACCGCGGTCGACGTCAGCACGAAACCGGCGGCACCGATGAAGGCCACCGGCAGGGGGAAGCCGAACAGCATGCACACCCCGGTCAACACCGCGCCGCAGACCACGATCTGCAGCGTGCCCAGCCCGAAGATTTCCCTGCGCAGGCTCCACAGGTGCGAGGGCCGCATTTCCAGGCCGATCACGAACAGGAACATCACCACGCCGAGTTCGGCGGTATGCAGGATCGCCTGCGGATCGGAGAACCAGCCGAAGCCGAACGGACCGATCGCCAGGCCAGCGGCGAAGTAGCCGAGCACCGAGCCCAGCCCCAGTCGCCGGAACACCGGCACCATCACGACCGCCGCACCCAGCAACGCGACCACTTTCACCAGTTCACTGCTGGCACCTGCTTCGACCGCCATGCGGTGTGTTCCTTGAATCCCCGATCAGTCGTCACGATAGGACAGATTGACGCAGGGACATAGCAACTATCGGGGGGTTGTTTGTGCCAGAAATGGAACGACAAAGATTTGCAGGACGGATTGTTCCCCGTAGAGCCACGCCCTGCGTGGCTGAGCGGTGCCAGGTTGGTCGAAGCCACGCAGGGCGTGGCTCTACGGATTCGTCATCCGCCTGCACAGAACGCGGCGTAATCGATATACCCGGGAAACACGGCCCCCGGCGCGCACAGCGGACACCCCGGGTCCGGCCGCAGACGCACCTCGCGGAAGCGCATGCCCAGCGCATCGAAGCTCAACAACCGGCCCGCCAGCGGCTCGCCGATCCCCAGCAGCAGCTTCAGCACCTCGGTCGCCTGCAACAGGCCGACCATGCCCGGCAGCACGCCCAGCACCCCGGCCTCGGCGCAGTTGGGTGCGAGTTCGGCCGGTGGCGGTTCGGGAAACAGGCAGCGATAACACGGCGCATGACCCCGTTGGCGGCCGGCGTCGAACACGCTCACCTGCCCGGTGAAGCGCTCGACCGCACCGTACACCAACGGCAGCGCGTGCTTGATGCAGGCGTCGTTGAGCAGATACCGCAGGGGGAAGTTGTCGGAGCCGTCCAGCACCACGTCCACGCCTTCCAGCAGCGCATCGATGTTCTTCGACGTCGCTCGCGCCTGCACCGTCTCCACGTGCAGATGTGGATTCAGCGCCAGCAGGCGCTCGCGCGCGGAGGCGACCTTGGCCTGGCCGACGCTGGCGTCGGTATGCAGTATCTGTCGCTGCAGGTTGCTGCGGTCCACGACATCATCGTCCACCAGACGCAGCTGCCCTACCCCGGCAGCCGCAAGATAAAAGGCGGCGGGCGAACCGAGGCCGCCGGCACCGAGCACGAGCACGCGCGCCTGCTGCAGGCGGCGCTGGCCTTGTGCGCCGACCTGCGGCAGCAGCAGGTGGCGCGAGTAGCGTTCGTTGAAGTCGCGCTCGGCGTCGGTCTGCAGCGGCTGCACCAGCGGCAGGCCGGCGCTTCGCCAGGCGGTGGTGCCCCCGGCGACTGAGGTGACGTTGGGGTAGCCCAGGGCGAGCAGGTGTTCGGCGGCGGCCAGTGATCGGCGTCCGCTCTGGCAGATGAGCAGGATTTCGCGGTCGTTGGCTGGCAGGTGGGATGCGGGGCTGGATTCAAGATCGCCCTTGGCGATACCGAAGGCACCTTCGGCCATGCCGTTGGCGCGCTCGTGGGCTTCGCGGACGTCGATCAGGAGCGCCCCCTGGGTGTGGCGGGCGCGGGCTGCTTCCGGAAGGATTTCGGGGGCGGTCATTGCGGCATTATCGGCCGTCGGGACACATGGGGGAAATCCGCATTGCACGCCCGGGGTTACTTGCCCTTGACGTGCTTCATCAGGCGGCGCTTGCGCGCGATCTGGCGTTCGGTCAGCACGTTCTTCTTGCCTTCGTAGGGGTTGGTGCCTTCGCGGAAGATGAACTGCACCGGGGTGCCAATGAGCTTGAAGCGCTTGCGGAAGAAGTTTTCCAGGTAGCGCTTGTACGACTCGGGCAGGTCCTTGAGGCGGGTGCCGTGCACGATGAAGGTCGGGGGATTGGAACCACCCGGGTGCACGTAACGCAGCTTGGACACATGGCCGCGGATGGCCGGCGGCGGGTTCGACTCGTACGCCATTTCCAGCGCCTTGTTGACCTCGCTGGTGCTGAACTCATGCGTGGCCGACGCATGTGCCTGGTGGATGGCACGGAACAACTCGCGCAGACCCGAGCCATGCTTGGCCGAGATGCGCACGTTTTCCGCCCACGGCACGAAGCCCAGCTTGCGCGACACCAGCGTTTCCGCCTGCTCGCGCTGGTACTCGGTGAGGCCGTCCCACTTGTTGATCGCCACGACCAGCGCACGGCCGGCATCCAGCACCGCACCCAGCACACTGGCGTCCTGGTCGGTCACGCCTTCGCTGGCGTCCAGCATGAGAACGGCGACCTGGCACTGCTCGATGGCCTGCAGGGTCTTGACCACGCTGAACTTCTCAACCACCTCGTCCACGCGCGACTTGCGACGCAGGCCGGCGGTGTCGATCAGGCGGTACTGACGACCGTCGCGCTCCAGGTCCACGGCGATGGAATCGCGGGTGGTGCCGGGCACTTCCGAGGCGATCATGCGCTCTTCGCCAAGGATGCGGTTGACCAGGGTCGACTTGCCCACGTTCGGGCGGCCGACGAAGGCGATGCGGATGCGCGCCGGATCGTTGTCCAGCTCTTCGCCGCTGCCCTCTTCCGGCAGGCGCTGCACGACTTCGTCGAGCAGGTCGTCCAGACCCTGCCGATGCGCGGCCGAGACGGTGAGCATTTCGCTGAAACCGTAGCGCGAGAACTCCGAGCGCACCGCGTCTTCATCGGTACCGTCGATCTTGTTGATCAGCAGCAGCGTGGGACGCGACAGCTTGCGCAGCCAGCTCAGGATCTCGTCGTCCAGGGCCGAGGTGCCCTCACGGGCGTCGACCACGAACAGGATCAGGTCGGCCTCACCGGCCGCCGCGCGGGCCTGGCGTGCCGTCGCACCGGCCAGGCCTTCCTCGTCCTCGGCGATACCGCCGGTGTCGACCACGAGGAAATGATTGTCCTCGTCCAGCCGACACACACCATAGTTGCGGTCCCGGGTGACGCCGGGCTGGTCATGGACCAGGGCGTCACGGGTACGGGTCAGCGCATTGAAAATGGTGGACTTGCCGACATTCGGCCGTCCAACCAGGGCGACCAAAGGCAGCATCGCGGTAACTCCTTAGTTTGCCAACCGGAAGGCGGTCAGCTTTCCATCAACGTTCTGCACCAGCAGAATCCCATCAGCGACCACCAGCGCGCCCCGCAGGGCATCCCCGCCGGTCTTGGCGCGGGCGGCCATCTGGCCATCTTCGGTGCGCAGCCAGTGCACATAACCCTTGTAGTCACCGACCACAACGTAATCGCCCTGGATGACCGGACCGGTCAGGGTGCGCCGGGCCAGGCCCGTCTGCGACCACATGGCCGTGCCGCTCATCTTGTCCAGGCCGAATACACCGCCCTTGCTGTCGGTGACGAACACATTGCCCGAGGTCAGGGCGACGCCACCGGCACCGCCATGATCGCGCGCCCACAGCGGACGACCGGTCGGCCCTTCAATGGCCATGGTCTGGTTCTTGAAGCTGCTCACATACAGCGTGTTGCCTTCCAGCACCGGGGCACCGTCAACGTCGGACATGCGCTCCAGTTCGGTACGGCCCTCGCCATTGGCAACCATCTGGTCCCACACGGTGCGGCCATCCTGCATGGCCAGCGCGGCCACGCTGCCGTCATCGTTGCCGATGAACAGCACGCCCGGGCCGGCCACCACCGGCGCGTTGCCGCGCACGGTCAGCGCGGGCAGCTCGCGGGGGTTGAACCACTTCTGGGTGCCATTGGAGGCTTCAAAGCCGGTCACGCGACCGTCGTTGCTGCGCACGAACACCAGGCCCTGGGCGATGGCCGGAGCCGAGATCACTTCACCCGGCACCTTGGCACGCCACTTTTCGGTACCATCGTTGGCGTCCAGCGCGATGACCTGCCCGTCCAGCGTGCCGATCACCACCAGGCCCTCGCCGACGCCAGGACCACCCGACAGACGCAGCTTGGGCTGCTTCTTGACCTTGGCCGGTTCGTAGGTCCACACGGTCTTGCCGGTCTGCAGGTCCAGCGCCTGCACGCCGCCTGTGATCGCCGCCGCGAACACGCGACCATCGGCCACCACCGGAGCCTGACGGACGCCGATACGCTTTTCACCCTTGCCGACGCCGGTGCTCCAGATCTTGTCGACCTTCAGGGTCGGCTCGAACTTGACCAGCTCCGCCGGCTCCTGCGCCTTCTTGGCTTCCGCATCCTTGCCCGCGAACCAGCCCTTGACGGTGCTGCAACCGGACAGCGCCACACCCATCAGCACCAGGGTGGCAACGCGCTTGATCATGACCATCTGCTTCATTACGCCGACTCCGCAGGATCGGTGACCGTGCCACCCGCATCCATCACCTTGATTTCCAGCAGTCGCCGCTGCGGCGCCGCCACGTCCAGCGTCTTGAGCGCCTTCTCATACTGACCGCGCGCTTCGTCGCGCTTGCCGGCGGCCATCAGCGCATCGCCGTGGATCTCCAGGCTGGCGCTGTCGCTGGCCGCGCCCAACTGCTTGATCGCCTCGTCACTCTTGCCACCGGCAATGAGCAGGCGCGCGATGCGCTGGTCGACGGCCGCCTTGAATTCCGGCTCGGCCGAGATGGCGCGCAGGGTTGCCAGGGCCGCGTCGTTCTGACCGGCATCGACCTGCGCCTTCGCCAGCTGCATCGCCGCCAGGTCGGCGTACAACGACGACTTGCCGCCTTCCAGTGCCTTCACGCCCTTGGCGGCTTCGTCCAGCTTCTTGTCCTGCAGCTGCTTGAGCACTGCCTGGTACTGCACATTGGCATTGGCCAGCTCGTTGCCCTGCTGCTTCTGCCACCACTGCCAGCCCGTAATGCCGCCAATGGCAATGGCCACACCGGCAATGATGCTGACACCGTTTTTCCGCAGCCAGCCGCGGACGCGTTCACTTTGTTCGTGCTCGTCGAGCAGGTCGTCGATCGCCATGCGTACTCTCGCCCCTGCCCGTCAGGAGGGACTTTCGTGAATTGAATTGTCGAAATGGAGCCGTGGTTCAGTGTGAAACCGGAGCCACGGAGCCGTCAGAGGATACCGTAAAGCGCGCCACGTTGGCTCGCTGATACGGCGAAAGGTCGACGATAGCGCCGCCCTGCTGAACCTCCACCGCCGACGCATTGCCCAGCACCATGCGGGCCACCTGGCCCGGGCTGAAGCTGCGCGATTCGCCGGACTTGATCAGCGCCTTCTCCACGGTGGCGCCATCCGGACCGGAGATGTCCACCCAGCTGTCGCCCTTGAACTGCAGGCTGAGGGTGCCGCCACCGGCGGCCGGGGCGGCACTGGCCGCTGGCCGGGGTACGGGCGTCAACGAAGCCAGATACGGGGCCGAGGGCGTGCTGGCTGCCGTGGCCGGAGCCGCAGCAGGGGCAGCCG
>NZ_RHPP01000017.1 GCF_003935715.1 Stenotrophomonas sp. 278
GCACCGGGCACCGCGCCGGCCCCGGCGCTGCCGCCGGCTGAACAGGGCACGACCGAAGCCACTACCGCCCCACTGCAGGCGGTTCCGGCCCAGCCGGCGGCCCAGCAGGGCTTCCAGCCAGTGGGCGAGGGCGAGATCCGCACCGAGTCGCTGGACGGCAACTGACTTTCGTCACGCGCGCCGTCATGGCGGCGTTGCGTTATGCTCAACCTCCTGTTTACTAGGTACGCGAGCAGCACATGGGCAGTATGAGCTTGTGGCATTGGGTGGTGGTGCTGGTCATCGTGCTTCTGGTGTTCGGCACCAAGAAGCTGACCAGCGGTGCCAAGGACCTTGGCAGCGCCGTCAAGGAATTCAAGAAGGGCATGCGCGACGAAGATGCGCCGCCCGCGCAGCTGAATGACCAGTCGCGCAACACCGATTCGACGACGTCCTCGCAGAACGAGCACGACCGCGACCGTCGCTGACCGGACGATCTGGCGTGTTCGATATCGGCTTCAGCGAACTGCTGCTCATTGCAGTGGTCGCTCTGGTAGTGCTTGGCCCGGAACGCCTGCCCAAGGCGGCGCGGTTCGCCGGGCTGTGGGTGCGCCGTGCGCGCAACCAGTGGGACTCGGTGAAGCAGGAGCTCGAACGCGAACTGCACGCCGATGAGATCAAGCGTCAGTTCCGCGAGGCGCAGCAATCGGTGCAGGACACCGAGGCGCAGCTGCGCGCCAGTGGCGAAGCCGCGCGGCGGCAGGCCGAGGAGCTGCAGCGCGATGTGGCGCGCACCGAAGCGGGCCACGCGGAAGAACCGCTGATGACCGGGCCGGTGCCGGATTCACCGGCCAGCGTGGCCCAGCACGTGGTACCGGCCGGGTCTGAAACTCTGGAAGCGGAACCGCCGCGCGATGCGATGTCGCCGCCGGGTATCGACGGGGGATCGCCGCGCGCGCCCGCCCCGCTGCCGACCGCCGACATTCCGCCGGAGGCCAAGCCATGAGCGGCCAGGACGCACCCGAAAGCGGGTTGATAGAGCATCTCATCGAGCTGCGCGCGCGCCTGATGCGCGGGCTGATCGGGCTGGGCGTGATCCTGCTGGGGCTGATGCCGTTTTCGCGGCAGATCTACACCTGGCTGGCTGAGCCGCTGGTGTCGCAGCTGCCCAACGGGCAGTCCATGATCGCCACCAACCCCGCCGGCGCGTTCTTCGCACCGTTGAAGCTGACCTTCTTCGTGGCGCTGTTCATCGCGGTGCCGTGGTTGCTGTTCCAGCTGTGGTCGTTCGTGGCCCCGGGCCTGTATGCGCGTGAAAAGCGTCTGGCAGTGCCATTGCTGGTGTCGTCGGTGCTGCTGTTCTATATCGGCTGCGCGTTCGCCTACTTCCTTGTGCTGCCGGCGGTGTTCCACTTCCTGACGACGTTCCGCCCGGATGTCATCGCGATCACCCCGGACGCCAATGCGTACCTGGATTTCGTGCTCGCGATCTTCTTCGCCTTCGGCAGCAGTTTCGAACTGCCGGTGGCGATGGTGATCCTGACCCTGCTGGGCTGGATCAGCCCGCAGCAGTTCAAGGAAGGCCGCGGCTACGCGATCGTGGGCATCTTCGTGCTGGCCGCGATCCTGACGCCGCCGGATGTGGTGTCACAACTGATGCTGGCCATTCCGATGTGCCTGCTCTATGAGCTGGGCATTCACGCGGCGCGATGGCTGGTGCCCAAAAGCAAGGCGGAAACCGCGTAGAGCCACGCCCTGCGTGGCTTCGACCAAGCCGGCACCGCGCAGCCACGCAGGGCGTGGCTCTACGGATCGGTCTGGCATCGTGAAGCCACGCAGGGCGTGGCTCTACGTCCGATCAGGCGGCGAGGATGTTCTTCGGGCCGTTCGACGCCGGCACCGGCGGCGGGTTACCACGGGTGCGGTGAGCGAACATCTGCTTCCAGGCGGCGTATACCGCGCCGACGTACAGCGGCATCATCACGGTGATCACACCCAGGTTCAGCACGGCCATCCCGACATTTGGTCCGGCAAAGAGCGTCGCGATATTGGCCACGATGAAAATCAGGAAGTTGATGCACACCGAGGCGATCAGCCACAACAGCATGAACACGACCATCGCGGTGAAGTTCTCGATGCAGCCCTGCAGACTCATGCGCAGCGCGTGCATGCCGCTCTGGCGATCAAACATGACCAGTGCCGGCTGAGTGAACATCGCCATGCTCAGCGCCACGAACACGACAAACGTCAGTGCCATCCAGAGCAGGATGCGCTTGACCGGAACCGGGTCGAACACCGCCTGCATCTGTTCACTGGTGGCGGGCGTGTCGGCCAGCTGCAGTGCCTGAAGATCAAGCGTGGCCTGGGCAATGGACGCCAGTCCTTCTTTTCCAATCATGGCAAGCAGCAGGCTGCCGAGAAGGACCATGGCGGCGAAGTAGATCAGCAACGGCACCAGCAGGTGGAACACACGACGGTCGCGGATCGGCTGCAGCAGATGCGTGGGCCGGGCACGGTGACCCTGGTCGATCTCGCTCACTGCCCACAACATGCCGCCGAACACGATCGGGCCGGTGGCCAGCCAGAGCATCTGCACCGCCGTGCCGATCCAGCTGGGAAGCGCCTGCGAAAGGGCGAACATCAACGAACTGACCAGCATGCCGATCACACCCAGCACAGCCAGTTGCAGCGGCGCACGGCGGTACAACGAAAAAGTGTCCAGCAGCCATTGGGCACCCGCCGAGGCGGGCAGCTTGCGAATGTCTCTCATACCAATCCGGAACAGGGGGAGTAGGGGCCGCAGGCCCCGTGCTGACTCGATTATCCCTGTTTTGCGGGCGCGGCACCTGAAGATGTGGCGGTTCAGTGTCCGCGTTCGATGTTGCGCGCCTGGCGCACGAACCGGCGCAGCAGCTGGCGGGCCAGCGGGGCCGCGCTGACCCCACGCGCCACGGTGCGGGCGCAGCCGCCGTGGCTGCGGATGCAGTCCGCACGTGCACGCACGTAACCGCGCATGTGGTGAGTGGCAAATTCGGGATGGAACTGCACCCCCCAGGCCTGCTGCCCCCAGCGGAAGGCATGGCAGTTGTCCTGTGCCGAGCGGGCCAGGATGGCGGCCCCTTCCGGGGCACGCAGCACGGTCTGCAGGTGGGTGGCGTGCGCGGGGAAACGCGCGGGAAGGCCGGCGAACAGCGGGTCGTCGACTGCGGAGGGGTCCAGCGCCAGTTCGATCGTGCCCGACTCGCGCCCGGCCGGGTTGTAGGCCACCTCACCGCCGAGCGCATGCGCCAGCAGCTGGTGCCCATAGCAGATGCCAAACACCGGGCGGCCGTCGTGGGCGACGTCGCGCAGCCACTGTGCACTGCGCTCGCTCCAGTCGGCACGGTCAGTGACGTAAGCAGCCGAGCCGGTGACGATCACTCCGGCGAAACCAGACGGCTCGGGGAGGGCTTCGCCGTGCTCGACATCCACCACCACGGTGTCGTCGGCCTCCAGCCCGGCCGCCACCCGGATCCAGTGCGGAAAACGCCCGTAGCGGCGCAACGAGGCGACCGGCTGGCCGGTTTCAAGAATCAGGAAGGGCGCGCGGTTCATCCGGGGGCGGTAGTACAGACAGGACTTCCTCGATTGTAGTCAGCCCTGCCGCCACCTTTTCAAGCCCCGCGCGGCGCAGGGTTCGCAACCCTTCAGCACGCGCCGCACGGCTGAAACCGGCCAGATCCATGTCCGACCGGATCAGCCCGCGCAGGCGCGAACCCAATGGCAGCAGCTCATACAGGCCGACCCGCCCCAGGTAACCGGTGCGCCGGCAGTCGATGCAGCCGGCCGGCGCATATGGCGTGGGCGACTCTGGTAATGCTTCATCGGCATCAGCCAGAGCCGCCCATTGCGCCGCGCTGAGCGGTTTGGGCACCTTGCAGTGGGGGCACAGGGTGCGCACCAGGCGCTGCGCCAGGATGCCGTTCACGGTGGAGGCGATCAGGTAGTGCGGCACGCCCAGATCGAGCAGACGGGTGATCGCCGAAGGCGCGTCGTTGGTGTGCAGGGTGGACAGCACGAGGTGACCGGTCAGCGAAGCCTGCACCGCCATCTGCGCGGTTTCCAGGTCGCGGATCTCGCCGATCATGATGATGTCCGGGTCCTGGCGCAGCAGGGTCCGCACCCCGGCAGCGAAGTCCAGGTCGATGTTGGTCTGCACCTGCATCTGGTTGAACTCCGGCGCGATCATTTCGATCGGGTCTTCCACCGTGCACACGTTCACGTCCGGGGTGGCCAGCCGCTTCAGGGTGGAATAGAGGGTGGTGGTCTTGCCCGAGCCGGTCGGGCCGGTGACCAGCACGATGCCGTGCGGCCGTTCCACCAGCGCGGTCCAGCCGGCCGCTTCTTCCGGGCTGAAACCCAGCTGGTCGATGCTCTTGAACGCCGCATCCGGGTCGAAAATGCGCATCACGCACTTCTCGCCGAACGCGGTGGGCATGGTCGACAGACGCATTTCCACTTCGCGCCCACCCGGCGAGCGGGTTTTGATGCGGCCATCCTGCGGGCGGCGGCGCTCGGCCAGATCCATGCGGCCAAGTACCTTGATCCGGCTGACCACGGCGGTCATCACCGCCGGGGGCACCTCGAACACCTTGTGCAGCACCCCGTCGATGCGGAAGCGCATGCGCCCCATGTCGCGGCGCGGCTCCAGGTGAATGTCCGAGGCGCGTTGTTCATAGGCGTACTGCAGCAGCCAGTCAACGATGTGGACGATGTGGTGGTCGTCGGCGTTGACGTCGCCGGCGCGGCCCAGCTCGACCAGCTGCTCGAAGCTGGGCAGGGTGCCGCTGGGCTCGCCACGGCTGTCGCTGCGCGCGCCGCGCACCGAGCGGGTGACCCCGTAGAACTCCATGGTGTAGCGGTGCAGATCGAGCGGATTGACCGTGGTCAACTCGATCTGGCGGCGGGTGAGATGCTGCAGGTCGCGCAGCCATTCACTGGCCAGGGGCTCGCTGGTCGCCACCAGCACGCGCTCGCTGTTCACTGCCAGCGGCAGGAAACGGTGGCGCTTGGCGTAGGCATGGGACACCAGGGCCGTGACCGCCGCAACGTCCACCCGGGTCGGGTCGATGCGCAGGTAGCGGGTACCGGTGCGCTGGGCCAGCCATTCGGTCAGCCGTTCCAGGCCCAGCTCGCCGCCGCTGGCACAGGCGAGCTTGAGATTGGCCAGCAGCACCAGCGGATGAACCTCACTGGCATTGCGCGCCCCGTGGGCGGAAAAGCGGATCCGCTCCTGTTCCTGGGGCGCGACCAGTCCATCGGCCACCAGCGCCGCCGCGACCTGGTCAAAACTCAGCCGGCCGGGCGGCAACGGTACCGGCTCCGGGGTGGACGCAGACCCGGTCTGGCCGGCGGGAAGGGGCGGTACCGATGGGCGATGATCCATGATCGCTATACTAGCGCACCCCCTTTGCAGGCAAGAATCCGCCGCATGTCCGCCACGAAGACCGTTCCGATCACGTTCCAGGGCCTCATCCAGACCCTCAACCAGTACTGGGCGCAGCAGGGCTGCGTGCTGATCCAGCCGCTGGACCTGGAGGTCGGGGCCGGCACCTTCCACCCGGCCACCTTCCTGCGCTCGATCGGTCCGGAAAGCTGGAATGCCGCCTATGTGCAGCCTTCGCGCCGTCCCACCGACGGCCGCTACGGTGAAAACCCCAACCGCCTGCAGCGTTACTACCAGTACCAGGTCGCGATGAAGCCGAGCCCGGACAACATCCAGCAGCTGTACCTGGATTCGCTCAAGGCACTGGGCATCGACCCGCTGGTCCATGACCTGCGCTTCGTCGAGGACAACTGGGAATCGCCGACCCTGGGTGCCTGGGGCCTGGGCTGGGAAGTCTGGCTCAACGGCATGGAGGTGACCCAGTTCACCTACTTCCAGCAGGCCGGTGGCCTGGAGTGCAAGCCGGTGCTGGGCGAGATCACCTACGGTCTGGAACGCCTGTGCATGTACCTGCAGAACTGCGACAACGTGTATGACCTGGTCTGGACCTACGGCCCGGACGGCACGCCGGTGACCTACGGCGACGTCTACCACCAGAACGAAGTCGAGCAGAGCACCTACAACTTCGAGTACGCCAACGTGGAAGAGCTGTTCCACCGCTTCGACGCGTGCGAAAAGGAAGCCCAGATGCTGGTCGAGGCGGGCCTGCCGCTGCCGGCCTACGAGCAGGTGTGCAAGGCCAGCCATTCGTTCAACCTGCTGGACGCGCGCCGCGCGATCAGTGTCACCGAGCGTCAGCGCTACATCCTGCGTGTACGCGCGCTGGCCCAGGCGGTGGCAAAACTGTATGAAGCCAAGCGCCTTGAAGCGGTGGCCGCCAAGGAGGTGCAGGCATGAGCACGATGCAGCCGCTGCTGATTGAATTGGGGACCGAGGAACTGCCGGTGAAGGCCCTGCCGGGCCTGGCCCAGGCGTTCTTCGATGGCGTCATTGATGGCCTGACCAGGCGTGGCGTGGCCGTGGAACGCGGCGACGCCAAGCCGCTGTCGACCCCCCGCCGCCTGGCCGTGCTGCTGCCCGGTGTGGCCATGGAGCAGCCGGAACAGCGCGCCGAAGTGCTGGGGCCGTACCTCAACATCGCGCTGGACGCCGACGGTCAGCCGACCAAGGCCCTGCAGGGTTTCGCCGCCAAAGCCGGCATCGAATGGAACGCGCTGGAGCGCACCACCGACGGCAAGGGCGAGCGCTTCGTCCACCGTTCGGTGACCCCGGGCGCGCGCACCGCCGCGCTGCTTCCGGAGATCCTGGCCGAAACGATTGCCGCCATGCCGATTCCCAAGCCAATGCGCTGGGGCAGCCATGCCTATGGCTTCGCGCGCCCGGTGCACTGGCTGGTGCTGCTGCACGGCAAGGACGTGGTGGACGCCGAGCTGCTCGGCCTGAAGGCCGACCGCATGAGCCGCGGTCACCGCTTCATGCACGACAAGACCGTGTGGCTGAGCACCCCGGAAGACTATGTGAGCTCGCTGGAATCGGCCTGCGTGCTGGTCGACGCCGACGTGCGCCGCGAGC
Source organism: Stenotrophomonas sp. 278 (assembly GCF_003935715.1). Taxonomy (GTDB): domain Bacteria; phylum Pseudomonadota; class Gammaproteobacteria; order Xanthomonadales; family Xanthomonadaceae; genus Stenotrophomonas; species Stenotrophomonas maltophilia_AH. The sequence continues at coordinate 7,037 of NZ_RHPP01000017.1, forward strand.
GCATCGTCGCCAGCGCCCACGCCGAAGCGGCCAAGGCCGGCGGCCAGGCCCGGATCACCGACGACAACCTGGAACAGGTGGTCAACCTGGTGGAATGGCCGGCACCGGTGCTGTGCAGCTTCGAACGCGAGTTCCTGGCCGTGCCGCAGGAAGCGCTGATCGAAACCATGGAGATCAACCAGAAGTTCTTCCCGGTGCTGGATGCCAGCGGCAAGCTCACCGAGAAGTTCATCGGCATTGCCAACATCGAGTCCAGGGACGTGGCCGAAGTGGCCAAGGGCTACGAGCGCGTGATCCGCCCGCGTTTCTCCGACGCCAAGTTCTTCTTCGACGAAGACCTCAAGCAGGGGCTGGAGTCGATGGGCGAAGGTCTCAAGACCGTGACCTACCAGGCCAAGCTGGGTTCGGTGGCCGACAAGGTGCAGCGCGTGGTGGCGCTGGCCGAACTGATCGCCCCGCAGGTCGGTGCCGATGCGGTGCTGGCCAAGCGCGCCGCGCTGCTGGCCAAGAACGACCTGCAGTCGCGCATGGTCAACGAGTTCCCGGAACTGCAGGGCATCGCCGGCCGCCACTACGCCGTGGCCGGTGGCGACTCGCCGGAGGTGGCGCTGGCCATCGACGAGGCCTACCAGCCGCGCTTTGGCGGCGACGACATCGCACTGTCGCCGCTGGGCAAGGTGCTGGCCATTGCCGAACGGCTGGATACCCTGGCCGGTGGCTTTGCAGCCGGGCTGAAGCCGACCGGCAACAAGGACCCCTTCGCCCTGCGCCGCAATGCCCTGGGCCTGGCGCGGACGATCATCGAGTCGGGGTTCGACCTGGATCTGCGCGCGCTGCTGGAGACCGCGTTCGGCCATCTGCCCGCCGCCGTCCAGCCCAATGCCGAGCGCAAGACCGAGTCGCTGCCGCAGGATGTCTACGAGTTCATTCTTGAGCGCCTGCGCGGCTACTACGCCGACAAGGGCGTGCCGGCCACGCACTTCAATGCCGTGGCCGAACTGAAGCCGGCTTCGCTGTACGACTTCGACCGCCGTATTGACGCCATCGGCACCTTCGCCGCATTGCCGGAGGCCGAAGCGCTGGCCGCCGCCAACAAGCGCATCCGCAACATCCTGCGCAAGGCCGAAGGCGATATTCCGGGCATGGTCGATCCCTCGCTGCTGGCCGAACCGGCCGAAAGCGAACTGGCTGAGGCCGTGGAAGCGGCCATTGACGACAGCAACGCCAGCCTCCACCAGAAGGATTACGTCAGCGTTCTGGCGCGTCTGGCCCGCCTGCGCGCCCAGGTGGATGCGTTCTTCGACGGCGTGATGGTCAATGCCGAGGACCCCGCGTTGCGCGGCAACCGCCTGGCGCTGCTCAAGCGCCTCGGTGACCGCTTGGGCAGCGTGGCGGCGATCGAGCATCTGTCCAGCTGATCCGCGGCGCGGAACGTTCTGGAAACCCGAAGTGCCCGGCGAGAGCCGGGCATTTTGCTATCAGAACAATCCTGGAAAACGATAGAAAGTTGTATTCGAAAACGGCGTTGCATTTCCGAGTATCGAGTCGACCACCGAGCGCAATGCAAGTGCTCCGAAGGTGGTCCGCCTCCCCCCACTCCGCGAATGACTCCGCCATGCCGAACACCGTCGCTGCCACCCCCTCTTCCTCCTCGCCTGCGCTGCCGTCGTTATCCGTCGACGTCGACGGTTTAACGCCCACCGGCCCGCTTCCGTCCGCTCCGCCACTCACGATCAGGAACCACGCCTTGGCGTTGCCCGCCGCACGCGCGCGGCCAGACGTTGAGCTGACGCCACGGGAACATGCGGTCCTCGAACAGCTCATCCAGAGCAGCGACCCGCGCGCACCGCAGCTGGTCACGATGCTCACAACGAAAATCCTTGCAGCCTCGGACGCCGCCGTCCGCGGGGCCATCGTCGCGCGTTTCGAGCAGGCGCTGGCCGACCAGGCCGACATCCTGACCCCGCTCAAGGACATGTGTTTCAACATCGTCAACGACGCGGTCTACCGACAGGCATGGCGCTCGGCCTCGCATGCACTTCCGGGTGTCACCGGGGTGGCCGGTGCTGCCCAGGTGGCGCGCGCGCTGTACCAGGGCGACTGGCACGCGATCAGCACCGCACTGCCGAGCCTGCTCCCGCTGCTGCCGGCGCTGCGCAGCTGTGAGGCCGTCGAAACCGTGATCCGCGGACTGCCACCGGCGCTGACGGAAGCGCTGCAGTCGTTGCACGACTGGGTACGCAACACCGATGACGCCACCACGCTGGACCTGGGAATCGAAGAGGCGGGCGGAGCGCTCGCGGCCGCCGTGCTGCTGTGGCAGCTGCACAACCGGCTGCCAAAGGCCTCGGGGCAACTGCAGGGGGTCGCAGACTTCATTGCCAACCTGCCGATCTACTGGCGCAGGCTGGCCAGTGCGAATGGACTTGGCGGCGCTTTGTTCGCCCCGGTGCCCGAGGGGCCGGGCCGGCTGTCGAGCATCGACCGCAAGGAGATGGTGGCGTTCAAACGCGCGGAGGATCGCCGTCACCTGCAGGACGACAACACGCCGGTGCCCACGCCCCGCCGCCTGGTCACGCCGGCGTCGCCCCCACCCCGCCGCCCCCGCTTCGATCTGCAGAGTGCGTCTGCACCGAACCGGCTGGCCACGCCGGGGCCCATCGCGGTGCCGCCGCTCGACGAGCTTTACCCCGCACGTTCGCCGGCAAGCGGTGTGGCCGGCGGTGTGACGGGTTGGCTCAGCTGGCTGGGTACCGGCGTTGGCATCGTGGGTGGCTTCCAGAAAGTGGCGCAGAACGAGATCTGGATCGAAATGGCGGAAACCGGAGCGTCCTCGACCGCTGCGAGCGCTGCCGACCCTGCCGGTTCCGCGCTGCTGGATGGCGCACCGAGAGCCGCCACCACGTCCCTCCTGGCCGGCGTGGGCGACGTGATCAGGCGCAACCCGGTGAAGGCGACAGCGACAGGAACCTTCGCCATCCTGGCCGGTGCCGCCGCCTGGTTCAGGGACGCATGGTGGCCCACCGGTGCCAAGCCACCGACTCCCGAGCAGCTGGCCGCGCTGCTGACGCAGGAAGTGGTTTCGCTCGACGGTGCCTGGGGCACCGGGCTGGACCAGCTGCTGGGACCTCTGGACGGTTCAGGCCACTCGCGTCGCCGCCGCAGTGTGTCCGGGCACACGAATTCAACCGACGCATCCCCGAAAACCGGCAGCGTACAGGGTTTGACCGACGTCCAGCGCGACCTGCTGCTGGGCAACGCAGCGCTGACCGGAACCCTGCGCTCGATGCAGGCCTGGGCATTGGCGCTGGCCCAGGACATCGCCCAGCAGGACGGCTGGCAGTGGGTGGCCGGTCTGGTCGGGTCGGAACAGGAACTGGTGGTCACCCAGCTGCACGTGCTGCACCACCTGGAGCCGGCGCTGCAGTCGCTGGCGGCGCTGCCGCAGCAGACACTGGACGAAGCGTTGGCACGCCATGGCTTCAAGGCCGGGCATGACGGTCTGCAGGTGGATCTGGGCCGGGCCAAGGTCGCCGGGGTCACGGTGGACGAGAAGATGCCGCTGCTGGAGTACTGCCTGCTGCGCGCCGGAAGCACACCCTCGCCGATACGCATCATCCACAACGGCACGCCGCTCAGTGCAGGGCCGCAGGAACTGCTGCAGGGCTTCCTGGCCAGCCAGGACTGCCAGACGCTGCAGCAGGAGGTGGAGACGCGCAGCGAGGTCCTGCAGCCGGCCCTGGTGAAGGCGCTGCGCGCACGGCTGGTGATCGACGCGGTCAGGGCCAAGTCGCGCGGGACGCTCGGCAGTGGTCCGCACGCCCTGCGCCGCGGCGCGGACATCGTGCTGGGCTTCCTGCAGGGTGCGGCGCACGTGGAGAGCGCCCTGCTGACCTATCGCGACGTGCTGTCCGACGGACGAACCGTCGAATTCAGCGTACCGCACTACCTCGTCCTGCGCAGTACCAGCGCCGACGCCGACCTGCACGGCCAGGTCGTGCTGTACCGCGCTGACCTGCAGCAGTTCCATGCCTTTGACAACGAGAACGCATTCCGCCAGTTCCTGGACGAACGCCGTGCCAAGGGCGGCGTGCACGTGGTGGACGGCGGAATCGACCGGACCCTGGTCGATGACATCATTGCCGCCGCCCCACCTGCGCTGCGCCCGCGTGTGCAGGAGCAGGTGCAGCGCTGGCAGGAACGCCAGGCCGCCTTCCAGTCCGGCAAGCTCGGCACTGACACCTGGAATGCGGGCGACAGCTTTGTGTTCGAGTTCAAACCGGCGACCGAGCCAGGCCATACGCTGGATGACTGGGCCTCCCAGCGCATCCGCTTCGCCCAGCAATACGCCGAGCAGCAGATTACGGCCAATCGCCTGCACTGGACCACGCTGGGCATCGCCAATGTGGCAACCGATGCAGATCACACCGAGCATCTGCGCAACGACGTGCAGACGCTGCAGGACCACGCCCGGCCGGGGCTGACCACCGAACTGGTGAACGTCCTGAGGCTGGCAGGCATCGACTTCCAGGATCTCGATCCGGATCACATTCTGCTGACCGTGCAGGGCACGCGCATGCACCTGACCGATTGGGCAGTGAGTGGCTGGCAGAAGCATGGCCTGCTGCGCCCGATCCTGCCGTCGAACCTGCCGGACCTGCCGGACTGGGAAGGCGGCCTGCCGAACCAGCGGCAGTCGCTGGAACCCTGGCCCAGCCCGATCGATCTGTTCGACATGGACCTGACCGTGCAGAAGGATGACGGCCGCGGCATGAAGGTCACCGACCGGCAGCGCACCGCCCAGCTGATGGATGAAGCAGCGCGCCGCGCAATCTGCGGCGTGCTCGACGACATGGCCCAGAGCAACCGCCTGGCCGACAGCTACGTCGCGCACCTGAAGGCCGTTGCCAGCGACGCCAGCAATGGCCTGCATGCCTCCATGGCCAATCACATCCGCGTGCACACCTTGTGGATGATCGAGAATGCCTACCTGCACGGGCGTCTGGACACGGCCGACTACACAGCGCTGAAACACGCGCACGGTCGAATGGACGGCAGCAGAAAGTATCGGTCAGCGCTGCAGATCGTGCAGATCAGGGGGCATGACATCCACGGCCTCTGGTCGCTGGATGCAAACGGAAAACACTACGTGTTCGTACCGGGCACCAGCGCTGGCGACCAGCTGCTGGACGAAGCCGCATTCGGCAACTGGCTGCTGCTGCCTGAAGCACAGGACTACGTGATGTCGCGCGCGCCGCTGCGCCACCACGAGGACCTGACCCGGGCCTTCCACGGCAAGCGCACCCGCAAGGGGATCCCGGTGACGTTCGGCAGGACCAGTGGCCCGTTGCAGGCCGCCAAGGCATTCATCGACATGCGCACCTCGGACGTGGACGAGATGACCACCAGCCAGCTGGAGCGGGTGACCCAGGCACTGACCCTGTTCGGTTCGGTTCTGTCGGGACTGACCTGCACGCTGGGCAGTGGCGGCACCCTGGCCGCGCTGTGCGTCAGCAGCACGCTGGCGCTGGTGGCCGAGGGCATCCACAGCGGCATGAACGCGCTGGAACGTGGTGATGTGGACGGTGCGGTCGGTGCCGTCGGAGGCAGTCTGGGTGATGCGCTGGACGTGCTCGGCGTCTTCTCACTTCCCAGCACCTTGTTCCAGCTGAGCCGGAGAGGGCTGTCGTCGGTCACCGAGGCCGTCGATGCGCTGGCCCAGTGGCGCCGGCAGGCCGAGGCGTTCACCCCTGATGGCCAGGTCAATCCGGTCTTCTCCCTGTCCAGCGAATCGCTGAGCATCGCGGGGCTGCCTGTCCTGAGGAAGGAGGTAGGCGGTACGACGCTCTTCGCACAAGGAGAGGCTACCTATGTGAAACAGGGCGACCGCTACCTTCCGATTTACGAGGACGAAAGCGACAACGTATTGCGGCTCAAGCTGGACAATGCCGTTGACGAGACCGGACCCCCTGTCCACCTGGAAAATGGTCAGTGGCAGCGTCTGGACCGGCAGCCGAACAGCCTGAAGACGTCGACGCCACGCACGGTCGACAAGCCTGAGTGGCTCAGGAAGATGCCCGAGGCCGCCCATCTGCCAGCAGACAAGCTGGACGAGGTGGAAGCGATGTTCGGTGCGCGCGCGCCCGGCATGACGCCATCGCCAGACATGAAGGACTTCATCCGCGACTTGAACATGCAGGAACGCATCAAGGCGATCCGGGACGATCCGCAGTCGCTCGGCCAGCCTGGCGACGAAGCCATCATGATGCGTGCCTGGGCTGACAGCCCGTTGCTCGGCAACGGCAGGAGCGTTGAGACGTTCATCCAGGAAATAGGCGAATGGACGCGTGGTGTCCGCTTCGGAAAGGGAGCGGTAGGGATGATGGTGGAGGTTTCCAGTCCGCGTCAGTTGCCGACCCTGGAAATGTTGATCGATGCCGCCGATGAAGTCGCGCTGCGTCATCGGCTGAAGCTTTCTCCGGACAGCGACGGTCTGGCTCTGATAAATGCCGTACGTGAGGAGCTTGCCCGCACGATTCTGCTCAACCAGGAGCAGAGCCTGCTCTCCTGGAAGCGCTGGCTGATCGTCCAGCACCGTCTTCCAACGGCTGCCGATAATCTGAACAAGCACTACCCGGAGTTGACCAAAAGCGAAGCAGAATCGTTGACTGCCAGCGATATGAAACTGGAGAAACTCGCGCTGTCGTGGCTCTTTCCGACCGAAACGTCGGCCAAGGTCGCCGAGGTGCTGGCCCGTCGCTCGCGCCGGGAGCAGCGTCAGTCGGTCCTGAGCGGCCGTCTGCGCTCCATGTCGCAGGTGCAGGAGTTACGTAATCATCTGCAGGAAACCGTCCCGAAGCTCAACTGGAAGATCACTGACGATCCCAACGGCGAAGGCTTCGTGCTCAGTTTCAGCGATGCCGACGGTAAAGAGAATCTCCGCAGTGTCACATTTGCCACCGACGGTAACGTGCGCCGTGCGACTGAAGATGGCGGAGCAGCACCGCCCAGCTGGGAGCAGGCCATATTCGAAGCGCTGACACCACGCGAGCAGCAGGCATTGGGGGACGCGGCAGCACTGCGCAGAGTCGTGGTCGAGCACATGAAGCAGACCCCGTTGGTGCGAAATACCTGCACCCTTCCGAAAGCTGTCAGAAGAATAGTCAAGCGAAGCGCGGACTGTGATCCTGCGATCTCCGTGGACCTCACCCGGAACGAGGTAGACGCGCGTGACGAAGTGACGCAGGCCCTGCAGGTCTCCCACGACCACGCAGAGCAGGAGTACGCCAGGATCCGCGCGCTGCGGGAGGAGCTCACCCAGCTTCGGTTGGATTCCAAACAGCCGGCCGGGATCACCCCGGCGCAGAAGGCACGCATGGTCGAGCTGTCGGAGATGACGCTCATGCATGAGAAGAACTTCCGGATGAAGAACTTCGTGGCCTACCGCGTGGGATCATTGATGGTTGGCGGCAAGCGGGTACCTCCGTCCGAAAGTTTCCCGGAAACGGGGTCTGCTTACAGCGGCCCGCCCGTCAGCTGGCTGACACCCGGAGAGTATGTGGGAAATGTGCCCATGCGCAGGGTGTTCCTGCGCGACGACGAGGTGGAAAAGCAGTACAAAGGAAAGGGAAAGCAGCGGGTCGCCATCGCGATTCCGCCGAGTGATCGCTTCCGCTCTGACTATCCCATGGGAGCGGACCTGATGACGGTCAGCAGTGAGCGGACGCGGGCGACGGGAATGGTTGAACTGACGGAACAGGACCTGGGTGCTGAACTGCCGCGTGATGGAAGTGGCGGCAGCACGCACTGGGTGACGTTCCAGGCGATGGATGACGCGCAGTTTGCATCGCTTCAGAAGGGTCAGCTGAGTCCGGCCATGCGCTCGGTACTGGGCGACACCGAGCCACTGGCTTCAAACCTGCGCTCACTGCGTCCTGGCCCCTACCGCGTTTTCGAGATCCGATCGTGCAGCGAAGGAAAGTTCCTGCAGCTGCTGTCCGATGGCCTGATCGACACGGATCCCGGCACCGCACCACGACTGCTGGCTCCGGTGAATGTGCCCGTGCCCGAAGTAACGGGCGAGGTAACGTTGGTATCGGACATGCATCCCTGCGAAACGACCTGCAATCGCCGACTGACTGCACTGATGAAGGTTCTGCCAAATCTCAATGTCCGTGTCTACTATCATTACATCGACAATGCGGAACGCACCCAGCACCGGTTTCAGATCATGGTCAACAGATGGGTCACGCGGACTGAATCAGAGTGGGCGAGCAACGGAACCGACATGGAACAGGCGCGTGCGCAGGTACATGCCCTCCTCTCTGACAAGGCCAATCCAGGACCGCGCGAACGAGCAGAGAGGGATCTGATGGACCACCCACCGACAGCCAGTGAAATGCCGGTTCCACGACTGTGGACGCCGGAAGAAGACCTCATCGAAGGGTTCTGATTTCCCGCACCACCCGGGCTCTCCGGCCCGGGTGGCTTTTACGGCAAGCATGCCAATGAGCGAAACGGAGGCGTTCATCGGCAGCCCCCATGACAGCGGAGACACAATGAGCATCAACAGAATTGACGGTGATCGGCCCAATGCACCCGTGTGCGGCGCGGGCGATTCCCTGCCATCACCGGCGGCGGTGGATCAGGCACTTGACGGCGTTCAGGCGGTTCATGCGGACCTGGACTTCTCCACTTTTCAACGTGTCCGCTACCGGGAGGAGCTGGTCGCGTGTCTCGATACCGGGTGGTTGCCGGGCGACAGTCTGCCGCCCGAGGGTGGTCGACAGTCGGGCCCGGTTGTCATGCTCCGGGAAGCGGCGCGCTCGCCGGATGGCGTTGTGTTCGGCGAGTGCAACCTTGCCCTCGATCCGGCGAGCATCGTCTTGGGCAAGCGCCATTCCCACGGGGGCGCGGACAGCTTTTTTGTCCAGCTTGAAGGGGCGTTCCATGTGCTCTGCATCGAATCGGGTCAGGATACCTCCCGCTATGAAATCTACGTCTCACCAGCCCGGGACTGGGCCACATTCCTGTCACATCTTGAGCAATCGTGAATACGGCGTGATGTCCCCCGTACGATAACGCTGCTCGGCGGGCTTCGTTTTCAGCCCGTTCCCGCTATCCTGTCCCGATGCAGCCAAAGAAATACGCCCTCCCCCTGATGGTGCTGGCCCTGTTCGCCGCCTCGGCGGCGCACGCGCGCGGCACCATCGAGAAGGTGGACATCAAGGGATTGGACAAGGGCGACGACGCCGAGATGATCGAGAACATCGAGGTCTCGCTGTCGCTGTACGACACCATCGGCCAGGTCCAGGGCGAGTCGCGCCTGGAGTACCTGCTGTCGCAGGCCGAACGCCAGACCCGCCAGGCGCTGGAGCCGTTCGGGTTCTATAACCCGAAGATCACCGTGGAGAGCCCGCGTGAAGGCGACACGCTGCGCGTGGTCATCCATGTCGAGAAGGGCCCACCCACGCTGGTGCGTCGGGAGCACATCGACATCACCGGCCCGGCCCAGCTGGACCAGTACCTGCAGGATGACCTGGAGAATTTCCGCCCGCGCAAGGGCCAGCGCTTTGAGCACACCACCTACGAAGCCAGCAAGATCGTCATCACCCGCCGGCTGGCCGAGCGCGGCTACTTCGATGCCGACTACACCGAGCGCCGGGTCGAGATCACCCGTGCCGAGAACGCCGCCGACATCGACCTGACCTGGGACAGCGGCCGCCGCTACAACATGGGTGAGATCCGCTTCAACCAGGACTACTTCGTCGACAGGCTGTTCGACCCGCTCGTCTACTGGGACACCGGCAGCTACTACCACGAAGGCAAGCTGGACCGCCTGCGCGAGTCGCTGACCAAGCTGGACTATTTCAGCACCATCGACATCCAGCCGCGTCCGGACCAGGCCGACGACAACGGCAACGTGCCGGTGGACGTCAACCTGACACGCGCCAAGCGCACCATCTACACCGCCGGTGTCAGCTACGGCAGCGAGAGCGGGGCCGGTGTGCGTGGCGGCATCGAGCGTCGCTTCCTGAACAACCGCGGTCACAAGATGAACACCCAGCTGGACTATGCGCAGAACCGCAAGAGTCTGGTGGTCAGCTACCGGGTGCCGGCGTTCCGCTGGCTGGATGGCTGGTATGGGCTTACCGCCAGCGCGTACGACGAGCAGACCGACTACATCGACCTGCGCAACTTCAAGCTGATCGGCAGTCGCAGCGGCCAGCTCAACGAGAACTGGACCCTGATCGCCTCGGTCAACGCCCTGCGCGAGCGCTGGCGCTATGCCTCGGGCACCGAGTTCACCAACGCCATCTACAACACCTCCACGCTGGTGTATCCGCAGCTGGTCGCCGATTACGTAAACGTCGACGACAACCTGTTTCCGCGCAAGGGCGTGAGCGGCAGCGCCACGGTGCGCGGCGGCGTGGAAGGTGCAGGCTCGGACACCAGCTTCGTGCAGGCCAATGTGCTGCTGCGCTGGTACATCCCGATCGGTGACAGCAACCGTCTCATCCTGCGCGGTGAAGGCGGCACCACCTGGACCAGCGACCTGGTCGCCATGCCTCCCAGCCTGCGCTTCTTCGCCGGCGGTGACCGCAGCATCCGCGGCTACGCCTTCCGCGAAGTGGGTCCGCGCACCCCGGAACCGGACAAGTACGCGCTGGGCGCGAAGAACCTGGTGGTCGGGTCGGCCGAGTACGAGCACTACTTCAATGGGGGTCCGTGGGGTGCGGCGGTGTTCGTGGACACCGGTAGCGCCTTCGACAACACCATCGACCTGCACACTGGTGTCGGCTTCGGCGTGCGCTGGAAGTCGCCGGTCGGCCCGGTGCGGGTGGATATCGCGCATGGCTTGAATGACCCGGATTCGCAGTTCCAGCTGTACCTGAACATCGGAGCGGACCTGTGAGCACGCCGACGCCCGCCCCGCAGAACAAGATCGCCCCACCGCGCGTGCGCTTCTACCGCAGGCGCCGCTTCTGGGCGTGGTCCGGCTTCACCGCGCTGGGCCTGGGCCTGCTGGCATTGCTGCTGCTGTACTGGCTGCTGCAGACCGTCGCCGGCCGCGACGTGCTGCTCGCCCAGGTGATGGCACGCTTGCCGGTGGGTGCCACCCTGCAGTGGAGCAAGGTCGACGGTCCGCTGGCCGGGCCGCTGGTGCTGCACGACCTGGATTTCCGTTACAACGACATCCACTTCACCGCCAAGCGCGCCTACCTCGATCCCGACCTGCGTCCGCTGCTGGGGCGCAAGCTGCAGCTGGACGCGCTGCAGCTGACCGATGCCAGCTTGAATCTGGCCAAGAGTGACGAACCGTTTGAAATGCCCTCGTGGCCGGAGTCGCTGCCGCAGATCGAAATGCCGCTGGCGATCCAGGTCGATACCATCACCATCGACGGGTTCCGCGTCACCCAGGCCGGCGAACCGCTGATCGACATCGACAAGGTGCGCGGCGGGCTGGAGATCGCCAACGGCGAATTCCGCGCCAAGCAGCTGGTGGTGGACAGCGACTACGGTGATTTCCGTGTTGATGGGCGCTATGTCCCGCGCAACGACTACTCGACTGACATCACGATCAGCGCGCTGATGCCGGCCCCGCGTGGCCGCACACCGGCGCGGCTGGGGTTGGTGGCGCGCGGCGATCTCGGCCGCATGGAAGTGGCGCTGGCCGGCTACGCGCCGGAGCCGTTGCAGGCCAGTCTGATTTTTGAAGGGCGCGACGACCCGGTTTGGAAGGCCAGCGCGAAGAGCGACGCACTCGATCTGGCGCTGCTGGTACCGGGCATGGACGCCAGCACCAGCACACCTCTGTCGCTGGACTTCCAGGCCAATGGCAAGGGCGGGCAGGCGCATCTGCAGGGCCGCGTGCAGCAGGGCGATCTGGTGGTGGAACTGGCCCCCTCCAACGTCGGCCTGGCTGACCAGGTCCTGACGGTGTCGCCGCTGGTGGTGAAGGGCTTCGGCGGGCAGGCGCGACTGCAGGGCAAGGCCGATTTCAGCGACCGCGAGAACGCCAGCCTTCGCTTCTCGATTGTGGCCAACGACCTGACCTACGTGCCGGCGGCCGATCCGGCCACGCCGGGCGCGGCTGCGCCGGTGCCAGTAACCCTCAAGGAGGCCCGCATGGGCCTGGCCGGCACACTGAAGCAGTGGGCAGCGGTGGGTGAGGCATCGGTCGAGCGCGAACAGCAGAGCGCCGACCTGCAGTTCGACATCCGCGGCAGCGACCAGGCCGCGCAGATCAAGCAGCTGCAGGCCAAGACCCCCGGCGGCACGCTGGAGGCCACCGGCCAGGTGGCCTGGGCTCCGCAGCTGGACTGGGACGTGGCCGCCAGGCTGGCCGGGTTTGATCCCGGGTATTTCGTGCCGGGCTGGGACGGGCGTCTGTCGGGTTCGCTGGCCTCCAAGGGCCGGCAGGTCCCGCCGACGCCCGGTAGTGCACCGGGAACCGCGCCGACCTACGAGGCCACCGTGGACGTGCCGGGCATCAAGGGCACGCTGCGCAACCGTTCGGTCGATGCGCAGGGCCGTTTCGCGATCCGTGGCACGCAGGGCGAGGGGAATGTGCGGCTGGCCGTGGGCAACAGCCGCCTGACCGCCAAGGGCAGCGTAGGCGACCGCCTCGACGTGCAGGCGCAGCTGGATCCGGTGCAGCTGGATGACCTCCTGCCCGGCAACAGCGGCACGCTGCGCGGTTCCGTGCAGGTGCGTGGGCCGCGTACCGCGCCGGACATCACCGCCGATCTGGTCGGCAACGGCCTGCGCTACGGCGACTACAGCGCGGAGTCGATCAGCCTGCAGGGCCGCCTGCCGTGGCAGGGCGACAACGGCACGCTGGCGCTCCAAGGCACCGCGGTGCAGGTGGGCATGCTGCTGGACACGCTGAGCGTAAACGCACGCGGCAGTGTGTCGAACCTGCGGCTGGACGCGCAGGCGCGCAATGAACTGGGTGCGGTGGCATTGCAGGGCGGGGTGCGCCAGCAAGGCAACACGTGGCGCGGCGATGTTTCGCAGTTGAACATCGCGCCGGTCAAGGGCGATGCCTGGAACCTGCGCGGCCCGGCCACCTTCGCGGTGCAGGGCAGCAACTTCACCCTGAGCGACACCTGCCTGGGTGCGGCCACCGGCGGCGCGCTGTGCGCCAGCGCAAACTGGCCGCGCGATGGGTTGGTGGTACGTGGTGACGCGTTGCCGCTGGCGCTGGTGCAGCCGTGGCTGCCGCCGCAGTCGGGCCGGCGCATCTACCTGCGCGGCGAAATCACCTTGGACGGCCGCATTCGTCCGCGTGGCAATGCGTGGGAAGGCAACGTACGGATCGCCTCGCTGGAAGGCGGCATCCGCCTGGGCGACAACGCGCGTGGCGAACTGGTGCGCTACGACCAGTTCTCGGCCAGCGTGGACATGAGCCCGGCGCAGATCGTGGGCAAGCTGGGTGTGGGTTTCCAGGGCAACGGCTTCGTTGACGCGAAGTTCCAGACCGGCTGGGAGCCGAGCGCACCGCTTAACGGCGAGCTGTACCTCAACATGTCGCGGCTGTACTGGCTGGAGCTGTTCTCGCCGGACATCGTGCGCCCGACCGGCCTGATTGAAGGTCACGTCAGCCTGCGCGGCACGCGCGGGCAGCCGTCGCTGGGCGGCGAGGCCAAGCTGAGCAACTTCAAGGGCGAGTTCCCGGCACTGGGGCTGAGCTTCGACCAGGGTTCGGGCAGCTTCACCGCGCAGCCGGATGGCTCGGCGAAGATCCAGGCGCAGGCGAACTCGGGCAAGGGCACGTTGTTCGTGGACGGCGGGTTGTCGTGGTTCGGTGATGCGCAGCCGCTGCAGCTGCACATCCACGGTGAGAACGTGCTGCTGTCGAACACGCCGGAGCTGCGGATCGTGGCCAACCCGGACCTGGACTTCACCCTGGCGCAGACGGCGATGGAGCTGCGCGGCACGGTGCATGTGCCGGAGGCGGACATTGATCTGGAGCGCCTGGATCGCGGCACCTCGGTGTCCGAGGACGTGGTGATCCTGGACCCGGCGGACCCGGAGGAAACGCCGACCTCGCCGCTGGACATGGACCTGACGGTGAGCCTGGGCGACAAGGTCAACATGGCCGGCTTCGGCTTGAAGGGCGGGCTGGGCGGCAAGATGCAGGTCTGGGCGCGGCCGGGCCGCGAGATGACCGCGAACGGTGCGCTGGAAGTGCGCGGACGCTACAAGGCGTACGGGCAGGACCTCACGATCACGCGTGGCAACCTCAACTGGAACTACAACGCGGTGAGCGATCCGCGCATCAACATCCGTGCCGAGCGCCGGATCGGTGATGTGACGGCGGGCATCGACGTGACCGGGCGTGCGCAGTCGCCACGGGTGGACGTGTGGTCGGAACCGGCGATGTCGCAATCCGAAGCGCTGGCCTACCTGGTGCTGGGCCGCAGCCTGACCAACGCGAGCAGCGACCAGACCCAGCAGGTGACGGCGGCTTCTGCGGCGTTGTCGGCAGGCAGTGGACTGCTGGCCTCGCAGCTGGGCGCGAAGCTGGGCCTGGACGATGCGGGTGTAAGCCAGTCGCGCGCGCTGGGTGGTTCGGTGATCGGCTTCGGCAAGTACATCTCGCCCAAGCTGTACATCGGCTACGGCGTGTCGATGGTCGGCAGCGGTTCGGTACTGACCCTGAAGTACCTGCTACGCCGCGGCTTCGACCTCGAACTCGAATCGAGCACCGTTGAAAACCGAGGCTCCCTCAACTGGCGGCGCGAGAAGTAAATGCATTTGGCATGTAATCCGTAGAGCCACGCCCTGCGTGGCTGCTGCTGGATTCACGCGAACAACCCTCGGCTGACGGCGCTCCCGGCTTGGCGGCTCGGGATGGGCGTTCCGGGGGACGCTGTGAATACATCCCTGTAAGCTCATCGCCGCTTGCACGTGTGCGCAATCCTGCGCACACGGCAAGACCGGGGTTGGGCGTCCTGCCCAACCCGTCGGGCGCATGCGCCCGACCCATGCGGCTCGTGCCCCCTCCAACCCACCCCGACCCGCCACGACAAATGGTCGGTGGCCACGGGAAATCAACGGCGACAATGCCTGTTTCGCGGACGTGCCATCGATGACACGCATGGCGTGTCACTACGCGGATATCACATTGATGGGTTCGTTCGAAATGTTGGACGGGTAGCGTCGGTCGACAGACGACGGCCCTGAAACACCCCACATCCGGTAACGCATGACCCCCGATCGAAACGCGCTCTTCGCACGGGAAAAATGCCATTCGCGCCACCACGAAAATGCAGAAATCCGCATGCGCCAGTCCAACCGATTTCGGTTGCGACACGCGTGAAAAATCCGCATAAGCCCACGCACCAACGCACGAACGGGTCACACAAACCAATCACGTCACGCCGCCAAACACCACAGCGCGCTGCACCAACATCACGCAAAAATTCCTACATCCGCTATCGTTGCTTCTGTTGCATGGTTGGCCCAAGAGTCTGAAAGCTCTATCTGCGTATGTAAGCAAGACAATGCCGGGAGGGTGGCGCAATACAACACCCTCGCGGAAATACGTCACGCCGTGCGTACGCAGACGGCTTTCAGCCTCCCGGCTCCCCGCCATTCCGGCGGGGAGGTTTTCTACTCGAGGCTCTCCATGCAAAAGAAAGATAAGTCGCGCATTACCTACCACTGGCACACCCCGCGCAGCGTGCAGGTCCACACGCTGCATCACGAAGGAGTGGAGCGCCAACCCGGCGATCCGTTGATTCCCTGCATCAAGCTGCGCGGCATGTGGATGTCACGTGCGGGAATTGAACCGGGCACCCGAGTCAAGGTGGAAGCCGGTCCAGGCTACATCCTGCTTTCAACCCCCGAGCCGACGGTGGCGGTTACGTACGTGCGCGACCGGCAGGGCCCGGCGGGCAGCATTGCGATGATCTGCCGATGAACTTACGCCAGTGAATCCCTGCATGGACGCATGCGGGGATTCACACTGATGGGGTGCGGCTGTTTCCAGCAAAGTTCATGCGCAACTGCACCTTGGGTGCGGCACTGCGGTGCTCCAGAATCTCCAACACCTCGTAATCGGCCTTCAACCCGTCTTTGGTAATTCGCTGCGTACGACGGATACGCGCCTTGATGATGTCGTCCTTGGCGAACTTCGCCTGGTTCAGGTGAATCCGGCTGAGGAAGCTCTCATCCTGCACGACGGCATAGTAGGTATTGCCACCGCCTTCGGTGAAGCGCCACTTGTTGCCATCCTGGAACGCCAGGGTCAGCACCTGCAAGGTACCGATGTACTCATCGCTCTGCAGGGTCTCGTCTTCCGGGCTGGGTGCGGTGAAGTACGGTGCCTCAGCGCGGTCGATGGACAGCAGCACATGATGGACCTGGTGATCGACTACAGCAACGCAGTCGATGCCTTCGTTGCGCAGCGGTTCGGAGATGACGCCCTCAAGCGCCCTACGCACCCGGTAGTCCTGCAGCAGCAAAAGGACCGCCTCTTCAATGTCCAGGTACTCGCCCTCAACGTGTAGACGCGCTTTGCCCTCGCCAAGGGGTTCAATACGATCTACACCGCGACCGCGCAGCCATGAGATGACCTGCACCAGGCCCACGCATGCGGATGTTCCGATACCCAACAGGCCAACGAGATTCAGTACGCCCGTGGCCGAGCTGCCATTGGCAAAATCCAGCGCCTTCTGCCAGAGCGACTGTGCCAGCTCCAGGTCGATGCCGAACGAGCCCGACTTGAACGAGGCATGTACATTCAGCGTGATCCTGGCCTGACTGCCATTGACCAGTTCATTGGCGCGCTCGACGAGTTCACCCATGGCGAGCAGGGCAGGCGCGAGGGCGCGCACCTCCATCTGGTGCTGTAGCAGGGCGGGGCCGTCATAGACCAGGTGAAAGCGAGCGTGTTGAGTCATGTCCGTCACGTCAGGGGTGCTCCGTTGCGGCGTGCGCAATTGCAGGATGATCCGTCGGAGTGGAGTGTAGCGACGCGACCGACATCGACCCCAGCGCAGTGTCGCGATCACCTCGTGCGCGACACACGCGGCAGTGCGCTTCAGGTTGCGTCGCCCGGCAGACGACGGCAGTCCGATGAACTTACGCAAGTGAATCCCTGCGTGGACGCATGCGGGGATTTACGTTGAAGGCGGGAATCGGCTGGCGGTGACAGGGCCGATGACACGCATGGCGTGTCACTACGCGGCAGACACACCGCGCCGACGGGGAGCATCAAAATGGCAGGCATCACCGCGCCGATCAGCATGATCGAGACGGCCGGCATGCCCGCGATGCTGGGCATCATCGGAATGGCTGGACTGGTAGCGTCGGTCGACAGACGACGGCCGTGAAACGATCAACATTCGGTAACGCATGACCCCTGAGCAAAGCACACGCGGTTCCCGGCATCAACGTGATTCACGCGGCTTGCGCGGTGCATTCGACAACGGCACCTGCGCGACCGCATCGGTGGCCCACAGCACCAGCGCGCCGATGGCCGCAATTTCGCCCACGGCCAGCAGCGGGCCGATCTTCCCCAGCCACGGGACCGCCACCACGATCACCCCGATCATCCAGGGACTGAACTTCATCCGGAACGGACCGCGCACGAGTAACCGGGCCAGCGCCAGGGCGCCGACTGGCCAGGCCAGGATCACCCCGGCAATCCGCATGTCGCTGCCCCACATCAGCCACAGCGCGGTGCAGGCCAGCATCGGAATCACCAGCAGGCGCACGACCCACCCGCGTGGACGTGGATGCTCGGCACCGATCTGCCACTGCACGAAGCCGAGCACCGGCAATGGGACCGAGCCCAGCAACAGGATGCTCACGGCCCCACCCAGCGCTATTCCGCTGTACTTCCAGTAGCCATAGCGACCGCCTGCAAATCCATCGGCGAAACCGAGCACCAGCATCAAGCCGGCGAAGGCGGCCGCCAGCAGTACGCTGCGGAATGCCGCCAGCTGCACCTTGGGTCCATTGACCTTGTAGCGCACGTTGAGCGCCTTCCAGAACGCCACCTGCCGTGGCTGCAGCGGTCGGCTGCCTTCCTTCAGGCGCAGCCGTGCGAGCAGGTCGCCCATGTCGTCGGCGCGACCGGGCAGGGCGGCGGACAGCAGCGCACGCAGCCGGTTCCAAGGCCGGCGCAGGCGCGCGACGCGCGGATCATCCTCGGTGGGTGCCGGACCATTGCGCAGCGGCTCGCGGTAGACCGTGGGATCTTCGACATCGTTCTGGCGTAACAGCCACAGGTCGTGCAACCGTGCGCGGCAATGCTCCAGCTCGAAGGCATCGGTGCCACTGCTGATGTCGTTCCAGCCAAAGAACGTGGCGAGGACATCGAAGGTGTCCTCATGGATGGGCGCACGCAGCGCGTACAGCCGATGCAGGAGGGCGTCGCCGAGCCACGCTTTGTCGTTCACCGACCAGAGTTCAGGGCACTCCAGCAGCCAGCGCGACATCGCTTCCGGAGAAGTCGTGGAGGCCTTCCTGATCGCGGTACGCGCGAACTGGTTCTCATCCAGCCCGGGCTGCGAAGGCTCCGTTACAGCGGCTGGTGTCAACGGCAGCGGTGGCTGCTCCGGCGGAGCCTCTGCAGGACGGCGATCTGCCTCCGGCGGCGGCGGGGCGTCCTCGTTCTCGTCGGTCTCGGTCCCGGGCAAGAACTCGTCCCGGAACTTCAACCACGCCAGCGCCGACTGATAGGCCTCGTGCAACTGCTGGAACCCGGCCGGATCCTCGTCCGGACGGGTCACCCGCAGGCGCTGTGCATAAGCGCGCTTGACCGCGCGCTCGTCCGCGTCGGCCTCCAGACCCAACCATTCCAGTCCTTCGTTCATGCTGTCAGCGCCGTCCCCTGTGCTTCACCGCATCATGCGCCCACGCCATCAACGCGAGCGCGGCCGGAACCTCGCCGAACAACAGCGCCACGCCACCCACCTTCAGGATCGGCACCAAGGCCAACAGCGTCCAACCGCTGAACTGGAACTCATAGTCGCCGCGCCGCCACCAGCGCACCAGCGCGATCACCAGGGTGGCCAGGGCCAGCAGCGTACCGGCCACGCGCTGATCGAGCACATGAATGATCAGCACCGAGGTGATCGCCAGGATCGGCACCAGCAGCAGGCGCAGCAGTCGGCCGCGCTGCGCGGGGGCTGGATCCGTCGATTGCCAGTGCAGCAGCTGACCGAACGGCAGCATCAGCATGCCGCCGACGAACACCGCCAAGGTGCCGAACACGACCATTTCCATCACGTGTCCGACCTGGGTCGGTCCTTCAGGCGGTACCGCGAGGGTCATCAGCCCCATCAGCAGCAGCCAGCCCAGCGTGAACACCAAGGTGCGCGCAGCCGCCACCTGCCACTTGGCCGCATTGAGCTGGCCGGACTGGTTGAGCGCCATCCAGAACCGCACCTGTTCCGGCTGCAGCGGTGAGGGAGCCTGTTCGGCGGTGTGGATGCCGAGCCCGGCCAGCATGCGTCCGATCAGCCCCGCGCGCCCGGGGACCGCAGCGGTCAGCACGGCACGCAGGCGGTGCCAGGGACGGCTGAGCCGGGCCTGGTTCACCTGTGCCTGCGCCGCACTGAACGGCGCGTCCGGGCCTTGCAGGTAATACGCCAGCCACGCGTGGTGGCCGGGTTGTACCAGCCAATGCCGATGCAGGCGCTGCCGGGTCTGGGCGGCGACATCCGGGTCCAGCGGGCTGTCGATCTCATCCCAGCCGAAGTATCGACTCAAGGCATCGAAGTTTTCCTGGCGGATGGGGGCACCGGTGTGCAGCAGCAGGTCCAGCACGTGGGATCCCACCAGCGGCTTGTCGCGCAGCGACCACAGTTCCGGGCGCTGCTGCAGCCACGGCTCGAACTCCAGCGGCGGTCCCTTCGACGCGGCGGTCACCAGCCGTTGTGCGAACGCCGGCACGTCCAGCGGTGCGGGCAGTTCCACCTCGACCGGTACGACCGACCGTCGCGGCGGCTCCCTTGGCTCCCTTGGCTCCCTTGGCTCGCGCGGCGGTGCGATACCGCTGTTCACCGGCACCACCGGGTCGTGAGCATCCAGCACCGGGTCGGCAGAGGCGGGCGGCTCTGTTCGCTCCTGCCGCTCCTGCGGTGGTGCGATACCGCTGCTCACCGCCACCACCGGGTCGTGAACGTCCAGCACCGGGTAGGCAGGCGCGGTCGGTTCCGCGTATGTGGCTTGGTCGTCTTCCTCCGGCTCGTACTCGTCCTCGTCGCCCCACTGGGCACGATACTGCGCGTACGCCAGCGCGGCCTGGTAGGCCTCGTGCAGCTGCTGGAACCCGGCGGCGTCCTCGTCCGGCCGCGTGTGCTTCAGGCGCTTCGCATACGCACGTTTGATCGCGCGCTCGTCTGCGTCGGGCTCCAGCCCCAACCACTCCATTGCCCAGCTCATCTGTTCCTCATCGCATCAGCGGGACAACAACGCGAGCGTTGCCACATCAGAGCGTTTCCAGTTCGTCCAATGCCTTGGCGAAGCGCTTCCGATCCTGTTCGATCTGGTTCAGATCCTGCGTTTCCAGTGTGTTGCGGAAATGCGCGATCCATTCCTGCACGCTGGTTCGCATCGCGACGTACTCTTCGTAGACGCGCTCGGCACGGGTGATCAGCGCCAGGTTCTGCTGCTGTTCGCGCGGATGGATCTTCAGCGACTGCAGGCGTTCAAGCCGCTCGCGGATCTCATCGGCGTCCATCAGGCCCGGGTTCTGCTCGATCAACAGCTCATGCCGCTTGCCGGTGCCGGTTTCGGTGACCTCGACCTGCAACAGCCCGTTGATGTCATAGGTGAATCGCACCGCCACGCCGCTCTCGCCCTGGCCAGCGGTCAGCGGCACGTTGATCTCGCCCAGCTTGATGTTCTTTTCCACCATCGGGCTTTCGCCCTGGAATACATCAATGCGGACCTGCTTCTGCCCGTCGTGCATGGGATAGAAGCTGTCTTCGCGGCTGACCGGCACCACGCTGTTGCGCGGAATGATCGGGTGGAAGTAGCCGGTCTGCACCTGGTTGCCGACGCGATGCGCGACCTGGGTGCCGAGGGTGTAGGGGCACACGTCGGTGAGTACCACTTCCTCCAGCGACTCGTCACGGCTCTTCAGGCCGGCGGCGACAGTCGCGCCCAGCGCAATGGCCTGGTCGGGGTGGATATGACGCAGCGGCAGGCGGCCGAACATGCGGGTGACCAGGCGCGCCACCATCGGCATGCGCACCGCGCCGCCCACCAGCACGATGTCATCCAGGTCGGACGGCTTCAGCTTGGCATCGCGCATGGCGCGCTCGATCGGTGCACGCATCCGCTGCAGCAGGGGTTCGGCCAGCTGCGCAAAACCGGCCTCGTCCAGCGACCAGGTGTAAGTGGTGCCTTCCAGCTTCAGCTCCAGGTCGATGCTGCGCTCGTCGGTCAAGCCACGCTTGAACTGCTCCATGCGCTGGCGCAGCACGGCCAGATCCACCGGCTTGAGCCGGGCCAGGTCGATCCGGTTGCGCTGGCAGAAGGTCTTGATCAACAGCTCCAGGAAGTCCTCGCCGCCCAGGTAGTTGTCGCCAGCCGTGGCATTGACCTCGACCACGCCATCAAACAGCTCCAGGATGGAAACGTCGAAGGTGCCGCCGCCCAGGTCCAGCACCAGCACCCGGCCTTCGCCCGCGCGGTCGCGCAGGCCATAGGCGAGGGCGGCTGCGGTGGGCTCGTTGATCAGCCGCTCCACTTTGATGCCGGCCAGCTCGCCGGCGGCGCGTGTCGCCTTGCGCTGCGCATCGGTGAAATAGGCCGGCACGCTGATCACCGCTTCGGTCACCCGTTCGCCCAGCGCGGCTTCCGCGTCGGCCAGCAAGGAACGCAGCACCAGCGCGGATAATTCTTCGGGGCGGAAACGACGCACACCCAGCTTCGTCTCGTGCGAGGTCCCCATCAACCGCTTGAAGGCGGCCACGCTCAGTTCCGGGTGGGTGACCAACCGGTCCTGTGCCGGCTTGCCAACCAGCACGGTGTCACCGTCCAGGCTGACCACCGACGGGGTCAGCAGGTCGCCATGTGCATTGGGGAACAGCTCCCCTCCCTGGGCCCGGTGCACGCCGATCAGCGAATGCGTGGTACCGAGATCTATCCCTACGATCATCTGCAATCCCCCTTGCCAAGGAGGTGATTCTAGCCATCCGGTGTCGTACCTGACCATTGGCCGTTGCCCCCGCACCCCCCAGCGGCTATGGTCCCGGGCTGTTCTGTACTGCCGGAAATGCCGATGTCCGCACGCACCGCTCTCTCCACCGCCCTGGCCCTTGGGCTGACCCTGGCCGCCAGCGCCCACGCCGATGAAGGCATGTGGATGCCGACCCAGCTGCCCGAACTGGCCAAGCCGCTGAAGGCGGCCGGCTTCAAGGGCAATCCGGCCGATCTGGCCAATGTGACCGCGCCACCGCTGAGCGCCGTGGTCCGGGCCGGCGGTGGCACCGGCTCGTTCGTTTCCGGCGATGGCCTGCTGCTGACCAACCACCACGTGGCGATGGGCGTGATCCAGTACAACAGCTCGCCCGAGCACAACCTGATCGACAACGGCTTCATCGCCAGCGGCCGCAGCGACGAGCGCCCGGCCAACCCGGACTTCCGCGTGCTGGTCACCACCGGCTTCGACAAGGTCACCGACGAAGTGCTGCGCGACGCCCGGGGCAAGACCGGCCGTGCCTATTTCGACGCGGTGGACAAGGCCAGCAAGCGCCTGGTGGCCGAGTGCGAAAGCGCCGGCAACGTACGCTGCAGCATCGCCGACATGTACTACGGCACCGATTTCTACCGCATCCGCCAGCTTGAACTGAGCGACGTGCGCCTGGTGTACGCGCCGCCGCGGGCGATCGGCAACTACGGCGATGAGATCGACAACTTCATGTGGCCGCGCCACACCGGCGACTTCACCCTGCTGCGCGCCTATGTGGGCAAGGACGGCAAGCCCGCCGCCTACAGCCCGGACAACGTGCCGTACCAGCCGCCGGCGCACCTGAAGATGGCGCTGGATGGCCCGAAGACCGGCGACTACGCGATGCTGGCCGGCTACCCGGGCATCACCTACCGGCACCGCACCGCCGCCGAGTTTGCCGGCCAGATCGACGCGGTGCTGCCGCGCCGGGTGGATGTGTTCCAGCAGATGATCGACACCATCGAAGCGGCAACGGCCAAGGACGCGCAGGCGCGCACCCGCTACGCCTCGCAGCTGCAGTCGCTGAAGAACAACCGCAAGCGCGCCGCCGGCGAGCTGGAAGGCCTGCTGCGCAGCGATGCCAAGGCCCAGCGCGCCAGCGATGAAGCGGCCATGCTGCAGGCCACCGACGCAAAGTACCAGGGCGACATCCAGGCCCTGTTCGCTTCGCTGTCGCAGGGTGCGTCGGTCGGCGAACGCGACCTGCTGCTGGACCTGGCCGCCAGCCAGAGCCAGCTGCTGCGCTCGGCGCTGATGCTGGAACGCCTGCGCATCGAGTCGGCCAAGCCGGATGCCGAACGTGAAACCGGCTACCAGCAGCGCGACCAGGCGCTGATTGAAGGCACCCTCAAGCAGGTCCAGCGCCGTTACGCGCCGGCGGTGGAAAAGGCGCTGCTGACCAACCTGCTGACGCGCTACCAGCAGTTGCCCGACGCGCAGCGCGTGCCCGAGTTCGATGCTGCCTTCGGCCGTACCCCGGCCGCCCTCGCCAAGGCGTTGGACACGCTGTACGCCGCGACCACGCTGGGCGACGAAGCCCAGCGCCTGAGCCGCTTCGCCGCCGCGAAGGAAGGCAAGGCCTTGGCCCGGGACCCGCTGATTGACCTCGCCGGCCCGCTGGTGGCCGCGCAGCTGCGCCTGGAAGACCAGCGCAAGCAGCGCGAGGGCGAGCAGCTGCGCCTGCGTCCGGCCTACATGCAGGCGCTGTTTGCCTGGCGTGCCAAGCAGGGCCGGGCGGTGTACCCGGACGCGAACCGCACCCTGCGGATCAGCTACGGCAAGGTGGAAGCGCTGTCGCCGCGTGACGCGGTGCATTTCGACCCGGTCACCACCGTGGCCGGCATCGTCGAGAAGAACACCAACGCTTATCCGTTCGACGCGCCCAAGCCGCTGCTGGCGGCGATTGCCAAGGGTGATTTCGGCAGTACCGCCGACCCGGTGCTGAAGACCCAGACGGTCAACTTCCTGACCAACCTGGATACCACCGGTGGCAACTCGGGTTCGCCGGTGCTGAATGCGCGCGGTGAGCTGATCGGGCTGAATTTTGACAGCAACTGGGAGTCGGTCAGCGCCAGCTGGTGGTTCGACCCGCGCTTCAAGCGTGCCGTGCACGTGGACATGCGCTACCTGCGCTGGTTGCTGGCCAAGGTCTATCCGGCTCCCGAGCTGTTGAAGGAAATGGGCGTGCCCGCCGAATAACGGCCTGGCCTGCGGCCACCGCACGACCAACGGTCGTGCGCTGCCGGACCCCCAAACCCGGTAGCACCCGACCGTTGGTCGGGTGGCGGCCCACCGCGCCGGGTGTTTTGAAGCCCCCCGACCATGGTCGGGGGACCCCCTGGGTCGCATTTGACGCAAAACCGGGGCAGACTGGCCCGGAATCAAGTAGATGTGACGGGTATCGGGTGGCAGTGAAGGAAGACGGTCGCGGTGATCCCGCGGCCCCGCAGACGACATTGGAAGGCCTGCACGTCTGGGTGGTCGAGGACGACCCGGAGCTGCTGGCGCTGAGCGTGGACGAGCTGCGCTGGCGTGGCGCGCACGCGCGCGGACTGGACAGCGCCGAGGCGTTGTATCGGCACCTGGCCGTTGAGCGCTGCGACATCGTGGTGCTCGACATCGGCCTGCCGGGCGAAGACGGCTACGCGGTGGCCCGCCACCTGCGCGGCATGGCCGACATCGGCATCGTCATGCTCACCGGACGCGGCAGCACCCACGACATGACCCATGGCCTGGCCTTGGGCGCAGACGTCTATCTGGTCAAACCGGTGGCCGGCGACCTGCTGGCGGCTGCACTGGTCAGCCTCCGCCGGCGCCTTCACCGTGACCGGCCCGCGTCGGCGGCAGGGTCCGCACCGGCCGTGCCCAGCTGGCAGCTGCAGAGCGACGGCTGGAACCTGCAGGCTCCCAACGGCAAGAATCTGGCCCTGACCGGGGCCGAGCGCGGTTTCCTGCGCGCCTTGCTGGCCGTGCCCAGCGCGCCGGTCGAGCGCGAAGCGCTGATTGCCGCATTGACAGATACCCCCTGGGACTTCGATCCGCACCGGCTGGACGTGCTGGTCCACCGCCTGCGTGGCCGCGTCCAGAACGCCACCGGGCTGGTACTTCCGGTGCGCGCGCTGCGGGGTG
The DNA here is from genome assembly GCF_003935715.1 of Stenotrophomonas sp. 278. Lineage (GTDB taxonomy): Bacteria > Pseudomonadota > Gammaproteobacteria > Xanthomonadales > Xanthomonadaceae > Stenotrophomonas > Stenotrophomonas maltophilia_AH. The sequence continues at coordinate 32,367 of NZ_RHPP01000017.1, forward strand.
CCGGTTATTTGTGGACGGACGGCGCGGCCTGATTGCCGCCGATCCGTAGAGCCGGGCTTGCCCGGCTGCTCTTGGTGGCCCAGCTGCTGTGAGCTTCGGTGAGCAAACGTTAGCGCCGCGGCACTGACTTCACGAATTATTCACAACACAATGCGCGCCGCCCGGTCCTGCCGGCGACGCCGGTCGCCTGTACGCCGGCAATCCACCCGACAGGGAGCGTCTGGACCGGCCGCGTACGCCACGCGCTGATCGACAGCCCCTGTCAGGCCGCAACCGCAACAGGGGAAAACACGCATGTCCAGCCAGAGCGATCGCGCAGTCACCTGCGCGGCGGTGTCGTTGTTCGAGCGCGCGCGCGCATCGCGCGTGCGTCACGCCTGGCTGCGACGCGCGCTGACCGCCCTGCTGCTGTTGCCGCTGCCGGCGCTGGCCATCGACCTGCAGATCACCGACTTCTCCGACACCGGCTACGACCCGGTGCCGGCGGGCACCACGGTGATCTACAACGTCAAGGTCGAGAACGGTGCCAATGACACCGCCACCGGCAGCGTCACCATTTTCGACCTGCCGGCCGGCACCGCCCTGGGCAGCACTGCTCCGGCGGGTTGCAGCAGCTCGGCCGGTGCCAACGGGACCACCCGCGTGGTCTGCACCAACCCGACCCTGGCCGCCAGCGGCACCCCTTACGAATTCAAGCTGCCGGTGACCACCCTGGCATCGCAGCCGGCCACCATCACCCTGCGCGCGGCGATTGGCTTTGCCTCGGCGCTGCCGCCGGCAAACACCCCGATCAGCAGCCTGCAGAACAACGACCCCTTCTTCGGCAGCGACACCAACGTCGCCAACAACCGCACCAGCCAGAACACCACCATCCAGGCCGCTGCGGACCTGCAGCTGAGCAAGACCGCCGCGCAGCCCGAGGTGATCGGCGGCGGCGAGGTAACCTATCGCCTGACCGTGACCAACAACGGCCCGAGCATCACCACCGGTTTCACCGTGGTCGACTCGCTGCCGCCGAACGTCACCCTGGTCGGCGCGCCGAGCGGCGCGGACTGGGCGTTCAACCAGCAGAACGGCACCTACAACGGCACCCTGGCGGTCGGAGCGAGCACCAGCTATACCTTCCGCGGCAAGGTCAACGTCGGCACCGGCAACATCGTCAACTCGGCGGTGGTCAACGCCGGGTCGGTGCCGGACGCGGTTCCCAACAACAACTCGGCCAGTGTCACCACGGCGGTGACCGCCGGTGCCGACCTGCTGCTTTCCAAGTCGGTGTCACCGGCTCCAGCGGCCGCCGGCTCGGTGGTGACCTACACGTTGACCGCGCGCAATGACGGCCCCAGCGCAGCCAGCACCGTGGTCATTGACGACCCGTTGCCCGAAGGTTTCGTCATCAACGGCATATCCGGCCCCGGCGGCTGGTCGTGCACCAACAATGCCGAGCGCACCCGGCTGACCTGCACCTCGGCCAGCTTCGCAGCGAATACGCAGGCGCAGATCAACATCCAGGCGCAGGTGCCGTCCACCGGCACCAACAGCAGCGGCACTGTGACCAATACCGCAGTGATCAGCGCGGCCACGCCGGACCCGGTGGCGGCCAACAACACCGGCAGCGTGGGCTTGACGGTCATCCCGGACGGTGCCGACCTGCGCATGACCAAAAGCAAGACACCGCAGCTGGTGCCGGTGTGGAACAACACCGGCCTGCGCACCGACAGCGTGATGACCTCCTCGGTACGGGCGCAGAACATGGGGCCGCGCACGGTCACCGGCAATCTGCAGCTTGTGGATACGCTGGCGCTGGGCGAGGAGTGGGTCGATGCCAACGGCAATCCCTACGCCGCCAATACGCCGATCACCGTAGGCAACTTCAGCTGCAGCGTGGACCGCGCCTGGAACGGCAGCACCGCCCAGGTGGTGACCTGTACGCAGACCACCAACTACCCGGTGGCGGTCAACGCGTACTCGCAGACGCTGACGCTGCGCACCCTGGCGCGCCTGCAGGGCACGCTGACCAATACCGCCTGTACCGGCGGCAGCGGTGGTTCGGCCGAGCCGACCACCGGCGGTGGCATCAATCTCGACCCGAACACCAGCAACGACTGCACGGGGGCCTCCAGCCGCTCCACGGATGCACGCGCCGACCTGTCCATCACCAAGCGCACCAATGAAGTCGGCGACGCCGACAACATCCTGCGCGACACCGATGCGTCGGTGACCTACACCCTGCAGGTCACCAACACCGGTGCGGCCACCACCGGCGTGGTGGTCAACGATCCGATTCCGGGCTTTGTCAGCGGTGCCACCAGCGTGACCGCGGTGACCACGCCGGCGAACTGGAGCTGCGGTCTTACCGGCAGCAGCTGGATCTGCCGTTCGGGCACTACCCCGCTGGCCAACAACGCCACCGCGACCATTGCCTTCCGGGTCAACCGCGCGCTGTTTGACAGCCAGAGCCAGGGTGCCACCACCTGTGCCGGGCAGGCACAGCCGGCAGGCCGCTTCTGCAACACCGCCGGGGTCAGCGTGGACCCGGCCGTCAGCGGTGCCATTGGCGAGGCCAACCCGGGCAACAACTCGGCCTCGGACTGGGTACAGATCGACCCGGTCGCAAACGTCGCCACCACCGCCAAGGACATCACGTCTGGCAGCCCGGGCCGCGCCGGCGTCAACACCACCTACCGCATCACCTACCAGAACCGGGGTCCGTCCACGGCACGCGGCGTGGTGTTCAGTGACACCTTCACCTTGCCGGCCAACGATGCCGGCTTCGTGCTGGTGTCGGCATCGCGCACCGGCGGCGGCAGCACCGCCTGTGCGGTGACGTCGTTCGACGCGTCCATCAGCTCGGCCACCGCGCCGGGCGGAACGTCCTGGTTCAACACCGGCGGTGCCCCGGCCACGCTGCGCCTGACCTGTGCGCCGCTGGACATGGCCAACAACGCCACCCAGACCATGAACGTGGTGATCCGCCCGAACGTCAACAGCGGCAATACCGGCCGCCAGTTCACCAACGTCGGCACCTTCCACTTCGACCCCGACAACACCGGCACTGCCATTCCCGCCAATGGGACCGACAGCAGCGGCCGCAGCTACAACTACAACAGCAACACCACCGACGACGTGCGCAATGCAGTACTGGTCTTCGAAGCCGGTGAAGTCGACCTGATCGTCAACAAGATCGACACGAACTTTGATGGTGGCGTCGATCCGCTGGGCTTCGACTCGCGTCCCGGGCAAGAAGCCAACAACTACATCCTGTATCAGGTAAACGTGCGCAATGTAGGCCCGTCGCTGGCCACGCGTACCGTCATCGAAGACACCATCACCCCGGCCGCTGGCGCGAACGTCGCGTTCGTCGGCAGCCGCACCGGCACCTCGACCACGCCGCAGGGTGCTCTGGAAGCACCGGGCGAGCGCTGCACGGTGGCCGCAGGCAGCACCAATCCCACCACCGCGCCGCAGACGCTGTCTTGCAGCATGCCCAGCATCGGCGTGTCCACCACCGAGCAGGGCGTGATTGCTGCCAACCAGATCAGCTATCTGTATCTGGTCTACCAGTACCTGAGCTCGCCGCCGGCCACCGGGGCAACCCTGCTCAACGCGGTAAGTGCACGTTCGGCCGAAACCGAGACCGACACCAGCAACAACAACGCGGTGCAGGAAACCAGCATCCGTACCCGCGCTGACCTGGCCACCAGCAAGTACAGCGTGGTACTCGCCCCGAATCCCGACCCGACGCAGGCCTTGCCGGCAGCGGCCACCACCATCAGTCTGCGCCAGCCGTTCTGGTTCGTGCTGGACGTGGTCAATAACGGTCCCGGCCACAGCCTGTCGCGTGACCGTGCCGGTGATGCGCCGATGCGCGGCGATGGCGTCGTGGTCACCGACACCCTGCCGACCGGGCTGGAAGTGCTCGGCGGCGCTGCTGCGATCACCTGGCAGAAGGCCGGCAGCACCGCCGACCCGGGTGTGCAGAGCAACGGTACCGGCAACTGCACCCTGAGCGGTCGCGACGTCACCTGCCGGATGGGCGATCTCGCCCTGGACGGTCGCACCCGCGTGCTGATTCCCGCGCGCTGGACCACGCTGCCGGCCAACGCTACCGGTACCAATACGGCCCGTGCCACCAGCGACCAGGTCGACCCGGTGTCCGGTAATGACGAAGGCACGACCACCCACACGGTCGTACGTTCGTCGCTGGCCGGCGTGGTGTTCCAGGACCGTGACCGTGCAGGAGCCAACGGCGGCACCGTGCAGGCCGGCGAACCGCTGATCTCCGGCGTGGAAGTGCACCTGACCGGCGAGGACGCCTACGGCAACCCCGTATCGCTGACCGCCACCACCGACGCCAACGGTGCCTACCGCTTCCAGGACCTGGCCCCGGCCAATGCAGCCGGTTACACCCTGACCCAGACCCAGCCGGCGACGTACGTCAACGGGCCGGTGGCCCCGCCGACCACGGGCGGCCAGGCCCCGTCCGCGGGCGGCACCTTTGCCGCCGTCACTCCGGTGGCCTCCGCCGATTCGGTCTACACCGGCATCGGGCTGACCGCCGGCGTGGATGCGGTGCGCTACAACTTCCCGGAAGTGCGCCGTCCCGCGTTGTCCGGTTTCGTGTACGTGGACAGCAACTACAGCAACACCCGCAACGCAGGTGATGCGCCCATTGCCAATGCGACGGTCGAACTTCTCGACGCCAGCGGCTCACCGGTGGCCAGTGCGACCACGGACAGCAGTGGCGGCTACACCTTCAACGCCCTGGATCCGCTGCAGGTGTACACGCTGCGCGAAGTGCTGCCTGCCGGCAGCTACCGCAACCGGCCCAGCGCGATCAATCCGGGCCTGATCGGCGGCGTCGCGTGCACTGGCTGCACGGTCAGCACCGGTACGTCCGGCGACGCGCCGACCACCGACCGGATCAGCGGCATCGACCTGTCCAGCGGCCAGGATGGCACCGCGTTCAACTTCGGCGAGGACGCCATTACCGCGATCAGCGGCCATGTCTACCTGGACCGCAACAGCAACGGCGATTTCGATGCCGGCGACGCCGGTACCCGCAACTCGCAGCCCAACGGTGGGCTGCAGGGGGTCACCGTCACCCTGACCGGTGCCGGTGCAGATGGCGCGTTCGGCAGCGCCGATGACCTGGCGGCCGTTACCGCGCAGACCGACGCACAGGGTCGCTATGAGTTCGACGAACTGGTGGTTGGCCAGAACTACCGGATCGTCGAGGCCCAGCCGCAGGGCTATGCGAACGCGGCCGAGAACGCCAGCAACACCATTACGGTGAACGCACTGGCGTTGACCGGCTCCAGCGGCAATGACTTCGGCGAAAAGCTGGGCTCGATCGCCGGCCAGGTGTTCGAGGATTTCTCCAACACGGCGGCCGGCAACAACAACGGTCTGCGCGACGCGGGTGAAAATCCCATCGCCAACGTGACCGTGACCCTGACCGGCATCGACCTGCTCGGCAACGCGCTCAATGTGGCGGTGGTCACCGACGCGACCGGTACCTACCGCTTCACCGACCTATTGCCACCGCAGGCGGGCACCACCTACACGCTGACCCAGACCCAGCCGGCCGGTTACCTCGACGGCAAGCACACGATCGGCAATGCCGACACCCGCGGCAGCAACGCGGTCGCCAACGTGTTCTCCGGCGTCGCCATTGCGGCCGGCCAGGATGCCACCGGCTATCTGTTCGGCGAGCTGGCCAATGCACCGATCACCGGTACCGTGTACCTGGACCGCAACGACGACGGCACCCTCAACGCCGGCGACGTCGGCATTCCCGATGTGCAGGTGCGCATCGTGGGCACGGGTGCGGATGGAATCTTCGGCACGCCCGACGACACCACGGTTGACCTGGTCACAAACGCCGACGGACAGTACAGCTACCCCGGCGCGATTGCCGGTCAGGACTACCGCATCACCGAGACCCAGCCGACCGGGCTGGCGGACGGCCGCGAGCAGCCGACCAACCGCATCGATGTCAGCAACCTGCCGGCGGCCGGCTCAGCCGGCAACAACTTCGGCGAACGCGCGGCCTCGCTGGGCGGCACCGTGTTCCTGGATCGCAACAACAACGGTACCCAGGAAGCTGGCGAGCCCGGCCTGGCCGGCGTGCAGCTGCAGCTGCCGGCGGGCACGCTGAACGCTCTGGGTGCCGCGGTTACCGCTGCGGTCACCGACGCTGACGGCCACTACCGCTTTAACGACCTGCTGGCCGGCACCTACAGCGTGACTGAGCAGGCGACCCAGCCCCAGGTCAACGGCGTGACCACCCTCAACGGTGAGACGCGCGCCGGCACGATCGACGCTTCACCCGCAGGCACGCCCACCACCGTGGCAATGCTGCCCAGCGCGATCGGCGCGATCCTGCTGCCGGCCGGCAAGGACGCCGTTGCCATGAACTTCGCCGAGATCCTGCCGGTCTCGGTGAGCGGCAGCGTGTTCTTCGACGTGGACAATGACGGTGCCCGCAATGGTGCAGCTGAAACCGGCATCGAAGACGTGCTGATCCAGCTCACCGGAACCGACGATACCGGTGCCAGCATCGACCTGCAGACCCGCACCAATGCCGACGGCGCATTCGCCTTCGTGGGATTGCGGCCGGGCCTGTACACGCTGACCGAACCGCAGCAACCGGCCGGCACCAGCAATGGCATCACCACTGCCGGCACCGTGGACGGCGCGCCGCAGGGCACCGCAACGCCGGTCAGCACCGTGCCGAGCCGGATCAGCAACATCGATCTGCGCGTGCCCGGTGTCGTCTCGATCGACAACCTGTTCGGCGAGCTGCCACTCAACAGCGGCATCAGCGGCAGGGTGTGGCTGGACCACAACAATGATGGCGTGGTTGATCCGGCCGAAACCGGTCTGGCCGGCGTGCGCGTACTGCTGAGTGGCACCGACGTCACCAGCAACACCATCACCCGCAGCACCGTGACCGATGCCGACGGCAGCTACAGCTTCGCCGAGCTGCCGCCGGGTACCTATGTGGTCAGCGAGCCCGACCAGCCCACCGGCACCCGGGATGGCCGCACCGTCGCCGGCAGCACCGGCGGCACAGTGACCGCACCCGGTACGCAGGTATCGCAGATCAGCGCGGTGCCGCTGGGCGTGAACCAGCAGTCGATCCACAACAACTTTGGCGAGATTCCGGTCAGCCGGATCAGCGGTCGCGTCTACAACGACAGCAACGACAACGGCCGCGTGGACACGGGCGAGGGTGGCATTGCCGGCGTCAGCGTGGTGCTGGACGGCAGCGACGACCTCGGCCAGCCGGTGTCGCTCAGCCAGACCACCGATGCCGAGGGCCGCTACCGCTTCGACGACCTGCGCCCGGGTACCTATCAGGTGACCGAGCCGACCCAGCCGCCGCAGACGCTCAATGGCATCACCCGTGCCGGCACCATCGACGGCACCCCGGTGGGCGTGGTCACCGACCGCGCCACCGTGCCCTCGATGATCAGCCAGATCGTGCTGCCGCTGGGCGCGGATTCGATCGACAACGACTTCGGTGAAATCGGCGACTCGCCGGACCTGATGGTCACCAAGGCTTCGACCGTCACCCGCTTCACCGTCAACAACATGGCCGGTTACACCGTGCAGGTGCGCAACAGCGGGCAGCAGCCCAGCCGTGGCGAGTACACCGTTCACGACCGCCTGCCGGCCGGGCTGAGCCTGGACAGCGTGCCGGTCGGCACCGGATGGACCTGTACCGGTGAGCCGGGCGCGGTGCGCTTCAGCTGCGTCAGTCAGCGCGTGCTCGGTGCCGGTGAGATCTCGCCGGACAGCATCGCCGTGCAGGTGCGCGTGAGCGCGGCAGCGGCCGAAGCCGGCACCGTCAACAACGCGGTGCTGGTGGAAGGCGGTGGTGAGAACCCGTTCCGCGCGCCGACCCCGGCCGAACGCGCTGCATTTGAAGGCGAGGTCAGCGAGCTGCCGCTGTGTGATGTGGCCATCACCCAGAACGCCTGCCGCGTGCCCAATGCCGTGCAGCTCAGCGCCTCGGTCGGTGGCACCGTGTGGTACGACGTCGGCAACGACGACCAGCTGCTCGACGGTGCCGACCAGCGACTGCCGGCGTGGATCGTCGAGCTGGTCGACCCGGCCAGCGGCCAGCTCGCGGCCAGCACGGTCACCGCGGCCGACGGCAGCTACCGTTTTGCGGATGTGCTGCCGGGGGTGAAGTGGAACATCCGCTTCCGCGACCCCCGTTCGAGCGTGCTGTGGCCGTTCCCGGTCACCCGCGAAACCGCCAACGGCGTTCAGACCGCCTGCGATACCGAAGGCGCGATCGCGCGCAGTGGCGTCAGCGCCTGCCGCACCAGCGACACCGGTGTGAGCCAGCTGGAAGTGGTTTTGGCCGCCGGCCAGCACCTGGCCCAGCAGAGCCTGCCGGTCGACCCGTCGGGCGTGGTGTACGACGCCACCACCCGTGACGTGGTGCCGGGCGCAGTGGTGACGCTGAGTCCGGTGGGACTGTGCAGCGGCTTCGATCCTGCCACCAGCATTCTCAACGGCAGCGGCGGTGGCTATCGCATTGAAGGCAGCAGCATCGCCATGACCGTAGGCAGCGAAGGCTTCTATCAGTTCGCCTTCGGTCCGGCTGCGCCTGCCCGCTGCGAGTTCCAGCTGGTGGTGACCCCGCCGGGTGGCTACCAGTTCGTGTCGACGCTGATTCCGCCGCAGAGCGGTGCGCTGTCGCCGGCCGGTTCGGCCGGGGCCAACCACGTGGTGCAGCCCAACAGCGACGCCCCGACCGGTGCGGTCGGTACGGCGACGCAGTACTACCTGACCCTGTTCGCCGGTTCGGCCACGGCCTCGGTGGTGCACAACCATCTGCCGCTGGATACCGCAGTGGCCACGGGTCTGGTGATCAGCAAGAGCGGTGATCGCCAGACCGCGGAAATCGGTGACACCGTGCAGTACACCATCACCGTCCGCCAGACCGCAGGCAGCGCGCTGCAGTCGGTGAACGTGATCGACCGCCTGCCGCGCGGCTTCACCTACATCGACGGCACCGCACGCGCTGACGGTCGCGCGGTGGCCGATCCGGCCGGCAAGCCGGGTCCGCTGCTGGGCTTCGGCGTCGGTCCGATCAGCGTGGGCGGACAGATCGTGCTGACCTACCGCGTACGGGTCGGCGTGGGCGCGCAGCAGGGCGACGGTGTCAACCGCGCGCAGGCCCATGGCTGTTCCATCGCCGGCGGCTGCATCGATCCGGTTGGTATCGCTCCGCTGCCCGGCGCACTGGCTTCCAACCGCGCCGAGTATCGCGTGCGGGTCACCGGTGCTGTGTTCACCGACCAGGCCTGTGTGCTCGGCAAGGTGTTCGTGGACTGCAACAACAACCACGTGCAGGACCGCGAAGAACTGGGCATTCCGGGCGTGCGCATGTACTTCTCCGACGGCACCTGGGTCATCAGCGACTCGGAGGGCAAGTACAGCTACTGCGGACTGCCGGCGCAGAGCCACACCCTGAAGGTCGACGCCAGCACGCTGCCGCGTGGTGCGCGCCTGACCACCAGCAGCAACCGCAACCTCGGCGACGCTGACAGCCTGTTCCTGGACCTGAAGAACGGCGAGCTGCACCGCGCCGACTTCATTGAAGGCAGCTGTGCCAACCCGGTGCTGGAGCAGGTCAAGGCACGCCGTACCCAGGGTGAAGTGAGCGCGCCGGAAACCGAACCCGGCCAGGGTGCGCTGCGCTTCGAAAGCAAGCCGGCGCGGGCCCCGCAGCAGGCCACAGACACGGCCAACCAGAGACCGATCGTGCATCCGCGAGAACTACCGCCCGCCAAGGACGCGGCGACGGAGGGCCAGCCATGAGCCACGCACTCCTGACGCGCGGCCTGCCGCGCCTGAGCCTGCTTGCCTGTGCCCTGGCGGCCATGCCGGCCTTCGCCCAGAGCACCGGCACCCCCGGTCGCTTCACCCCGGTGCTGGGGGATGCCAGCACCCTGTACCCGCGCAGCCCGGTCAGCGTGGACACTGCGCCGCGCGCGCTGGCCGCGCGCAGCGACGTGCTCGACCGCATCGTGGTCGAACTGGACCGCGACGGCGTGCCCGCCGACGGACAGAGCGCCGTGCAGGTGCGCGTGCAGTTGCTGGATGGTAACGCGCGTCCATTGTCCGGCACCCACTACATCACCATCGAGAACAGCGGCGGTCGCATCCGTCTGCCGGGATCTCGCACCGACGAGTTCGGCCCGGGCGCGCTGGACGCCGACAAGGTCACCCCGGGCGTGCAGCTGCAGGTGGTCGATGGCGCGGCCGAATTCGAACTGATCGCGCCGCATGATCCGCAGGACGTGCTGCTGCGGGTGACCGCCGGCGACCAGACCGCACAGGGCAGCATCGGCTTCCTGCCGGAAATGCGCGAGCTGCTGGCCACCGGCCTGGTGGAAGGCATCATCAATTTCCGTCGCCGTGGCAACGCCAGTGCGATCGCACCGGTGGAAAACCACGATGCCTTCGACCGTGACATCCGACGCTGGGAACGCCAGTTCAACAACGGCAAGGCCAATGCTGCCGCGCGTACCGCCTTCTTCGTCAAGGGCCGGATCAAGGGTGAGTACCTGCTCACCGCCGCGTACGATTCGGACAAGGACACCCGGGGCCGCCTGCTGCGTGACATCCAGCCGGAGGAGTTCTACCCGGTGTACGGCGACAGCTCGCTGCGCGGCTTTGATGCGCGCTCGGCCGAGCGGCTGTACGTGCGCATCGACAACAAACGCAGCTACCTCCTGTACGGCGACTTCCAGACCGGCGACAGCCTGGCCACGGCGACCGGCATCGGTGGCAGCGGCCCGATCCCGCAGCGCAGCCTGGGCACTTACAACCGCACTGCGACCGGCCTGGGCTGGCACTTCGAAAGCGAGCGCGTGCGCAGCAATGTGTTCGCCATGCAGGACTCGCTGCGCCAGGTGATCGAGGAGTTCCGCAGCCAGGGCAGCGGCCCCTATGCGCTGCGCAACAATGCGGTGCTGGAAGGCAGCGAGCGTGTGGAAGTGATCACCCGCGACCGCAACCAGCCGACCCGCATCGTCGCAGTGCGCGCGCTGGCGCGGCTGGTGGATTACAGCTTCGAGCCGTTCTCCGGCCGCATCCTGCTCAACCAGTTCCTGCCGGCGTTCGACAGCGACCTCAACCCGGTATCGCTGCGCATCACCTATGAACTGGACCAGGACACCGAGAAGTTCTGGGTCGGCGGGGCCGATGCGCAGGTCAAGCTGACCGAGCGCATGGAGGTCGGTGCAGCGGCAGTGGAGGACCGCAACCCCTACGCCGCCTTCCGGATGGGCAGCGCAAACGCCAGCTACCGGTTCGGCGACAACACCCTGCTGGTGGCCGAGTTCGCGCGCACGAGCAGCGAAGTCAACACCAACACCCTCAACCAGGTCACTTCGCAGGGCCTGAAGGACGTAACCGGTGAAGTGGAAGGCAACGCCTGGCGGCTCGAGTTCGCGCATGACACGGACCGCCTCGACGCACGCCTGTTCGCGGCCCGGACCGACCCGGCCTTCAACAATCCTGCGTCACCGCTGTACGGCGGCCGTGGCGAGTACAACGCGCAGCTGAGCTATCGCGTCGGTCCGCGCCTGGAGCTGTACCTGGAAGGCCTGCGCAGCGAGGACCGCAATCCGGATGGTGGCGAGCGCGATGCCGGCGGTGCCGGTGTGCGCGTGGCCGCCACCGAGCGCCTGACCGTCGACCTGGGCGTGCGCAGCATCCGCGAAACCATCGGCGTCACCTCGCCGTGGTCCTCGGGCGTACCGTTTGGCAATGCCAGTGGGCTGACCGGTGGCTTCGCCACCGGTTCGGGCGGCGGTGCACTGGGCTACGGCCAGCAGGCGCTGGATCCGGCCACGGGCTTGATGGTGATCAACGCGGGCAGCAGTGGCAGCCCGCTTACCAGCGATCTGCCGGTGGGCACCGAACTCGAATCAGACAGTGCCCGTATCGGCCTGGGCTATCGCCTTACCGACCGCTTCAGCGCGGGTGCCGAGGTGGAAAACAGCGTCAGCGGCGAGGACCGTCGCCGCCTGGCGGCCGGCCTGGACTACCAGGTGTTCGAGCGCAGCCGCCTGTATGGCCGCTACGAGAAGCAGACCGGGTTGACCAGCGCCTATGGCATCACCACCACCGACCGTGAGGCGGACGCGCTGGTGTTCGGTATCGACAGCAGCTATCTGCGCGACACCCAGACCTTCAGCGAGTACCGCCTGCGTGATGCGATCAGCGGACGTGATGTGCAGACCGCGTCCGGCATCCGCAACACCTGGGATATTGCCCAGGGCCTGCGCCTGAGCAGTTCGGCCGAGCACGTCAAGGTGATCGACGGGAGCACCGGTGACAGCACCGGTCTGGCGCTGGGCCTGGACTACAGCGCCAATCCGTTGTGGCGTGGCGCGTTCCGGGTCGAGCACCGGATCTCCGACGATGTGGCCGAAACGGAGACCAATGAGGCGTTCGATACCACCCTGGTGCAGTTCATGCTGGCGCGAAAGCTCAGCCGCGACTGGACCCTGCTCGGCCGCAACTATCTGTTGAGCACGCGCTACGACGCGCGTGGCGATGTGCTGCAGGATCGTTTCCAGCTGGGCGTGGCCTACCGCGATACCGACCGCAACCGGATCAACGCTCTCGCCCGCTACGAGTACAAGCTGGAGCGCGACGAGAGCGGGCTGACCCTGATGGACGGCGGCATTGTCGACGGCAGCAGCCAGGACGTACGCACGCGCGCGCACATCGTTTCCACCCATGCCGACTGGCATCCCTCGCGGGCGTGGTGGCTGACCGGGCGCGTGGCCGGCAAATGGCAGCAGGACCAGTTCGCCTACAGCGACGGCGCACGCGTCAACAGCCGCTTCCGTGCCATGCTGTTCTCCGCGCGCGTGGTGTACGACATCACCGAGAACTGGGACATCGGCGTGCTCGGCTCCACCTTCCGTGGCCAGTCCGGTGCCAACCAGTACGCCTATGGCCTGGAAGTGGGCCGCCTGCTGCGCCAGAACCTGTGGCTGTCAGCCGGCTACAACTGGACCGGCTTTGCCGGCGACCGTGACCTCAACGGTTACGAATACACCCAGCAGGGCGTGTTCCTGCGCCTGCGCTTCAAGTTCGACGAAGACGTGTTCCGGCCGGACCCCGTCCGCTACCGCGACCCGGCCCGCTGAGGATGCCCTGATGAAAGACTCCACCCGCATGACCCGCTGCGCACACACCGCCCTCGCTGTCGCCCTGCTGGCCGGCGTCGCTGCTTCCGCGTCGGCGCAGCAGACCCAGCTGGCCCCCGAGCAGCAGCGCATCACCGACCAGGCGATCCATGCTGACCACGCCGCATATGAGGCCACCCAGGGCCGCATCCAGGCGCTGAACGATGGTGGTCGCCCGATCCGCGATTACCACCTGGCCAAGGCCCAGTGCTGGCTGGATGTGTCGTTCCACGAGTACAGCCGCAACGACCGCAGCGACTTCCCGCAGCTGGCGCTGACCGAATCGGAAAAGCTGATCAACGGCATGGAGCAGGGCGTGCAGCCGATGCCTGTCGATACGCCGCTGGTGAACAATGCCAGGTACCTGCGTGATGACCTGTGGCAGCGCCTGCGGGTTGTGCAGGGCAGCCCGGGTTTCATGTGCGCGCAGCAGCAGGTCGCCTGCGGTGAAGTCGAGCTGGTGCATGCCGGCAACGAGTTCAACCAGCAGCAGTGGCGGCATTCCAAGCCGTACATCCAGATTGCCGAGGAACTGGTCAACGATGCCGAGGCGGCGGCACGCCAGTGCGCCGCAGCACCGGCGGCCGTGAGCGCCGCGCCGGGCCCGCTGGTTGCCAACGTGCTGTTCGAGTTTGATCGTGACGGCTACCGCGACATCCGGACTTACTCGCTGGAAAGCATCGACCGTGCCCTGGCCAGCATCGCCAGTGAAAAGCTGCAACTGCAATCGGTGGCTCTGGTCGGTCATGCCGACCGCATGCAGGGACGCGGCTTCGATGCCAACCAGGCGCTGTCCGAACGGCGTGCGAAGACCGTGCGCGACCTGCTGATCGGTCGCGGCATCGACCCGGCGAAGGTGCGTTACGAGTACCGCGGCGACACCCAGCAGGTGCAGCAGTGCGCGGGCGTCACCCCGCGTGCGGCGCTGCTGGAATGCCTGCTGCCCAACCGCCGGGTGGAAGTGCGCTTCGAGGTGGCCCGCTAGTAGCGGGCCGGCGTCCACGGCATCGGCCGGCTGCCGGACAACGACAGCCAGCCGCGCGCCATCGCATCAGCCGGGTCGTGCAGCAGGGCATAGAGGTCCACGTCCTGCCCGGCGCGTTCGCCCCACAGGCTGGCCCACGCGTTCTGGCCACTGCGTCGCGCACTCTGCAGGGCGCGGTCGGCGGCGCGCAGGCTGTCCTCCAGTGCCGCAGATGTATCAGCAAACAGCGGCAATGGGGCGAGGCCGATGCTGGCCGTGACGGTCAGGTGCTGGCCAGGGGCCAGTTCGATCACCAGGCGCTCCATCTGCAGGCACAGGTGGCTGGCCAGCGCCTGTGCGGCCTGTGCCTGGGTGTCGTGGCGGGCGACCAGGAAACCCGCGCCACCCCAGCGTGCCACCACGTCGTGGC
>NZ_RHPP01000180.1 GCF_003935715.1 Stenotrophomonas sp. 278
GGCAAGCATGGGGGGCTGGCGGCCGCAGCAGTCGCCGCTCGGGCTGCGCGTGGCCGATGCCCCGTCAGCCTATGCCGCGCTGTATGCGCGCCCCGAAGGTAACGACAGCCCCGCGCTGCCGCCGATGCCCAGCGAGAACGGCCTGCCGGTCACCTCGGCCGACAGTGGGGTGCCGCCGCTCGGCTACGCCATCGCGCAGCTGCACGGGATCTACATCCTCGCCGAGAATGCCGAGGGACTGATCGTGGTCGACATGCATGCCGCCCACGAGCGCATCGGCTACGAACGCCTGAAGGCCGCGCACGACGGCATCGGCTTGCACGCGCAGCCGCTGCTGGTGCCGATCACCCTGGCGGTGGGCGAGCGCGATGCGGACACCGCCGAGCGCGAAGCCGACACGCTGACCGCGCTGGGGTTTGAGATCACGCGCTCCGGGCCGGGTTCG
Source organism: Stenotrophomonas sp. 278 (assembly GCF_003935715.1). Classification (GTDB taxonomy): domain Bacteria; phylum Pseudomonadota; class Gammaproteobacteria; order Xanthomonadales; family Xanthomonadaceae; genus Stenotrophomonas; species Stenotrophomonas maltophilia_AH. Next base: position 446 of record NZ_RHPP01000180.1, read on the forward strand.
CTGCACGTGCGCAGCATTCCCGCGCTGCTTGCCAATGCCGAACCGGAGGGCCTGCTGCGCGATGTACTGACCGACCTGCGCGAACATGGCCAGAGCCGGCGCATCGCCAGTGCGCGCGATGAGCTGCTGTCGACCATGGCTTGCCATGGAGCCGTGCGCGCCAATCGCCGGCTGACCGTGCCGGAAATGAACGCACTGCTGCGCGACATGGAAATCACCGAGCGGTCCGGCCAGTGCAACCATGGCCGACCGACCTGGGCCCGTTTTTCGCTGGCGGAGATCGACCGCTGGTTCCTGCGTGGACGTTGAAAGGGGAAGCCACTTGAAGGGGAGCAGTCTGATGGGGATGCGTCGTTGGCGACGCTGCGCGGTCGTGGCGGCATGCGTGCTGGCACTGGCCGCCTGTGGCGACAAAGAGGCGGTGCCGGTCGTGGCACCAGTGGACCCCGCGTTTGCGGCCGAACAGCAGCAATGGCGGCAGCAGCGTTACACCGAACTGCACGCCGCCGACGGCTGGACCAGCCTGGTGGGACTGCACTGGCTGGAGCACAAGGCGCACTACATCGGCCAGGGGCCGGGCAGTGGCATCCGTCTCGCGGTGGGGCCGGACAAACTTGGCATGGTGGCGCGCGACGGCAACAGCGTCACCTTCACGCCCGAACGTGGCGTGCCGATGAGCGTGGATGGGGAGCCGCTGACCGGTCGCATCCGCTTCTTCAGCGACCGCGACGCGACGCCGACCCGGATCACGTTCGACGACGGCAAGGGCCAGCTCAGCCTGATCCACCGCGGCGAACGGTTTGCCCTGCGGGTCAAGCATGCCGACGCGCCGACCCGCACCGCGTTTACCGGCCTGACCTATTGGGAAGGCGGCCCGGGCTGGCGAGTGAACGCCCGCTTCGTGCCGCATGCGGCAGGCAAGACCCTGCCCATCGTCGACATCACCGGGCTCACCACCGAGATGCCCAACGCCGGTGCGCTGGAGTTCGAGAAGGACGGCAAACCCTATCGCCTGGAGGCGCTCGGCGAGCCGGGACGCGAGCTGTTCGTGATCTTCGGCGACCGCACCAGCGGTCACGGCAGCTATCCTGCCGGCCGCTACCTGGACCTGCCCGCACCGGATGCCAACGCGCAGGTGCTGATCGACTTCAACCACGCCTACAACCCGCCATGCGCGTTTACCCCGTTCGCGACCTGTCCGCTGACCCCGGCCGAAAACCGGCTGGATCTGCGCGTGGATGCCGGCGAGCAGGTGTACCACAGTCCTCAAGGAGCTCCCTGATGTTGTTCAAGCGACTGATGTTCTCTCTGCTGGTCGGTGCAGGCCTGCTGGCCGGCAGCGCCGGTGCCGCGCCCGCCACCCGCACAGGGGGTACCGCGCCGGTGCCACTGCTGTGGAAGGTGACCGGTCCCGGCGACAGCCGGGTGTACTTGCTGGGTTCCTTCCACATGCTGCGCGCTGACGATTACCCGCTGGCCGCCGATGTGGACCAGGCCTTTGCCGCGTCGAACCGGCTGATGTTCGAACTGTCGCCGGCCGACATGCAGTCGCCTGACCTCGTCACCAAGATGATGCAGGCGGCGGTGCGCACCGACGGCAGTGAACTGCGTCGTGACCTCGATGCCCCCACCTGGACCAAGCTGCAGGCCTACGCCGCGGCCAACAACATGCCGCTGGCGCAGATGCAGGGCATGAAGCCGTGGTTCGTCGGCCTTACCATCACCCTGAGCCAGCTGGCACGGATGGGGCTGGACCCCGAACTCGGCCTGGATCGACATTTCATGAAGCGCGCTGCCGACGCCGGCAAGCCGACCAGCGGCCTGGAGACCATCGAAACGCAGATTGCCGTGTTCGCGCAGATGTCGGCGAAGGAGCAGCAGCAGATGGTGGCCGAGGCGCTGGACCAGGCCGAGCAGGCCGACGCGCTGAGTCGCACGCTGCACGACGCCTGGCGCCGCGGCGATGAAAAGATGCTGTGGAACGAAATGGCAGTGGACATGCGCGCGCAGTATCCGCAGCTGTACAAGCGCATCAACACCGAGCGCAACGAAGCCTGGGTGCCGAAGCTGCAGCAGCAGCTGCAGGCCGGGCAGGGCGGCACCCTGGTGGTGGTCGGCGCGCTGCATCTGCTGGGCGAGGACGGCGTGGTCGAAAAGCTGCGCGGCAAAGGCTTCAAGGTCGAGCGGGTCTGCACCGGCTGCGCCAAACCCAAGCGCTGAGGCCGGCGGTCCGTGCAAACAAAAAGGCGCAGCCTGCGGGCCGCGCCTTTTTTGTGTGACCGGCGCTGGAATCAGCGGCGGGTCTTGCTGCCGACCGGCGCTTCGGGCTTGCCGGTTCCGGTACCGGTGCCGGCGCTGCTGCCCGGCGGGTTGGGGCGCGCGCCGAAGCCAGCGCCCATGTTGCGCTGGAAATCCTTCCACAGCTCCAGATTGCGCTCGGTCAGCTGGTTCATCATCGCCCAAGGGGTCTGGCCGAGCAGGTTCCCCATCTGCTGGCGGAACTGCTGCTGCTGGTCCAGGAAGACCTGCATGCTGCGCTCCAGATAATTGCCCATGAAGCCCTGCAGCGAATCGCCGTAGAAGCGGATCAGCTGGCTCAGCAGCTGGGTGGAGAGCATCGGCTCGCCGTCCTGTTCCTGGTCGGCGATGATCTGCAGCAGCACGGAACGGGTCAGGTCGTCGCCGCTCTTGGCGTCGCGGACTTCAAAGTCCTCGCCGTCCAGGATCAGCTGGCGCACGTCCTCGATGGTGATGTAGCTGGAAATCTCAGTGTCGTAGAGACGACGGTTCGGATACTTCTTGATGATGCGGTTCGCAGCCATGAAGCAAGCACTCGTCAACGTAGGGGCGCATCATTGCGCACCGCAGCAGGCGTTGCAACCGTCTTTGGTCATATCCGGCGCTTGTTCATGCTGCGCAGCACAGCCTGCAGCAAAATGAGTTTGCGCAACCGGAGCTGCGCGGCGCAATCATGCGGAAACGGCTGCGATGAAACCGTTACCACCCCATGTGGTGGCCGCCGTTGATGTCCAGATTGGAACCGGTGATCCATGCGGCTTCCTCGGCGACCAGGAAATTGACCGCATAGGCAATTTCCTCCGGCTTGCCCAGCCGTCCGGTCGGAATGTCGGCAATGATCTTTGCTCGCACTTCCTCCGGCACCGCCATCACCATGTCGGTGGCGACATAACCGGGCGAAATCGTGTTGACGGTGATGCCGAACCCGGCGTTCTCGCGGGCCAGCGAGATGGTGAAGCCGTGCATGCCGGCCTTGGCGGCGGCGTAATTCGCCTGGCCATACTGGCCCTTGAGGCCGTTGATCGAGCTGATCTGGATCACCCGTCCCCAGCCGCGGCGGCGCATGCCTTCAATCACCGGGCGGGTGACGTTGAACACCGAGTTGAGATTGGTGTTGATCACGTCATGCCACTGGTCCGCGCGCATGCGGTGGAAGGTGGTGTCGCGGGTGATACCGGCGTTGTTGACCAGGATCTCAACCGGGCCCAGGGCAGCCTCCACGGCCTGCACCATCTGCTCGGCCGAGGCCGGGTCGGAGACGTCGCCGGCGAAGATCGCGACCTCGCAGCCACGGGCACGCATGCGTTCCTGCCAGGCCTGCGCCTTGGCTTCATCGCGGTAATTGGTGGCGACCCGGTGCCCCTGTTCGCACAGGCGTTGGCAGATGGCAGACCCGATCCCGCCGGTACCACCGGTAACCAAGGCAACGCGCGATGTCATGAGCAGCTACTCCGAATGGCCAGAGCCAACATGGGGGGAAACCGATTCTGCAACATCAGCGCACAAAAGGGGCGGTCATTCAGCCGGGCGGTGCAATGGCGATGTCCTGCGGTGGCAGCCGTTCGGGAACGAAGTGCTCGATGGCCTGCTGCAGCCAGTCGGCAACCTCGGTGTGGTGCGCGAGCGCGGCAGCATCCTGGCCCAGCCAGACCCACGCCTGCTGCAGGGCGGGCAGGGGGTTGGCGGGGTCAAGCGGTGCGGCAGCGCTGGACTTGGACAGCTTGTGCCCCTGCGCATCCAGCAGCAGCGGCAGATGCAGGTAGCGCGGCGTGGGCAGGCCCAATGCCTGCTGCAGCAGCATCTGGCGCGGGGTGGAGTCCAGCAGGTCGGCTCCGCGCACCACGTCGGTAATGCCCTGGTCGTGGTCGTCCACCACCACGGCCAGCTGGTACGCCCAGCAGCCATCGGCCCGGCGCAGCACGAAGTCCCCCACCTCGGTGTACACGTCCTGGCTGACCGCGCCACGCAGGCCGTCCTGGAAGTGGACCACGCTGCCCGGGGCGACCCGCAGGCGAATGGCCGGGGTGGCGCGCTCGGCCTGGGCGACGCATTGGTGGTGGATGCCGTGCTGGCTGGCCAGTTCGCTGCGGCTGCAATGACACGCGAAGGCCAGCCCACGTGCCAGCAGGCGCTCGATGGCCGCCTGATACAGCGCATCGCGTTGGCTCTGGTACACCACGGGGACGTCACTGCGCAGCCCGAATGCGTCCAGTGTGGCGAGCTGGCTGGCAATGGCCCCGGGGACGGTGCGTGGGGGATCGACGTCTTCAATGCGGACGCCCCACTCACCCTGGGCATGCCGGGCCAGCAGCCAGCTGCCCAGTGCCGCCAGCAGGGAGCCGGGGTGCAGGGGGCCGGTCGGGGAGGGGGCAAAGCGCCCGCGGTAGGAATGGTTGAACATGAACTATGAATCGTCGGTCAGGATTCCACTTGAATTCAAGCGGCAGTCACCGCAGATTTGGATTCAAATCCCCTCAATCGAGCGCGTTTCCCATGTTCAGTCGTATTGCTCTCTTCATGATGACCAACCTCGCGGTCCTGGCCCTGGCCAGCGTGGTGATGTCGCTGCTGGGTGTGAACGCCAGCCAGATGAGCGGTCTGCTGGTGATGGCAGCCATCTTCGGCTTCGGCGGTTCGATCATTTCGCTGCTGATGTCCAAGTGGATGGCCAAGCGCTCCACGGGCGCGGTGGTGATCACCGAGCCGCGCAACGCCACCGAGCGCTGGCTGTTGGATACCGTAGCGCGCCAGGCGCGCGAAGCCGGCATCGGCATGCCGGAGGTCGCCGTCTACGACGGCCCGGAAATCAACGCCTTCGCCACCGGTGCCAACCGCAACAACGCACTGGTGGCGGTGTCCACCGGCCTGCTGCACAACATGAGCGAAGATGAAGCCGAAGCGGTGCTGGGCCACGAAATCGCGCACGTGGCCAACGGTGACATGATCACCATGGCGTTGCTGCAGGGCGTGCTGAACACCTTCGTGATCGTGCTGGCACGCGTGGTCGGCGGCATCATCGACAGCGCGTTGTCGGGCAACCGCGAAGGCGGCGGCCGAGGCTTTGCCTACTTCATCATCGTGTTCGCCCTGGAAATGGTGTTCGGCCTGTTCGCGACGATGATCGCGATGTGGTTCTCGCGTCACCGCGAGTTCCGCGCCGACGCCGGCGGTGCGCACCTGGCCGGTCGCCAGAAGATGATCGCCGCGCTGGAGCGCCTGAAGCTCAACCATGGCCAGAGCACGCTGCCGACGCAGATCGCCGCCTTCGGTATCGCCGGTGCCACGGCCAAGAAGCTGTTCATGAGCCACCCGCCACTGGAAGAACGCATCGCAGCCCTGCGTGCCGCCAACAACGCCGCCGTGTAATTGGCCCTTTGATGTGATCCCAGAACGCCCGGCCTTTGCGCCGGGCGTTTTTGTTTCCTGGATTGCATGATCTACGTGTCGCCGGGCGCTGCCCGGCTGCTGTTGGATTTGGGCGAACAGCCGGTGGCTCATCGGCTCCCTAGTTTGGCGGATCGGGATGGGCGTTCCGGGGGACGCTGTGAATACATCCATGTAAGCTCATCGCCGCATCCATGCGGCTCGTGCCCCCTCCAGCCCACCCCGACCCGCCATCGACAGTGCGTCGGTGGCCATCGAAGATCAAAAGCACGTAGCCGCGGTAGCGTCGGTCGACAGACGACGGCCGTGAAATCCCTAACATCCGGTAACGCATGACCCCGGATCGACAGCGCCGTTGACTTGGCGTTTCCCATGGCCACCGACCCTGTATCGAAGGGCCATCGGATGGGGGGTACGGGACACTCGGCGCCATGGATGGCGTCCGAGTAGCCTCCATGGATGGATTCACGGCGTGTCCCGTACCCCCCATCCGATGGCCCTAAGCACGTAGATCAGCGGCCACCGGCTGTTCGCCAAAAACCAACAGCAGCCGGGCAGCGCCCGGCGATAAGAGATGCATGCCAATGCCGGCTGTTCGCGCAACCCCGCAAACAACAACGGCACCCGAAGGTGCCGTTGCAGATGAAGCGGGAGCAGAACTCAGAACTTGGCGTCGAACTCGGCCGCGTAGCCGGTGTTGACCAGGACCTTCTGCAGGATCTCGCTGTTCTTCACGTTGCCGGCGACGATCTGCTGGGTCTCCGGACCGCGGCTGTCCATGCGCGCCGGGGTGGCTCCCTTGAAGTCGCAGACGCGGCCGCCGGCTTCGCGCACCAGCAGCACGCCGGCGGCGATGTCCCACGCCTTCACGCCGGCTTCGAAGTAGGCGTCGGCGCGGCCGCAGGCCACGTAGGCCAGGTCCAGCGCGGCCGAACCCGTGCGGCGCACGTCTTCGGCCTGCACCAGCA
>NZ_RHPP01000181.1 GCF_003935715.1 Stenotrophomonas sp. 278
GCGATCGTGCCCGGTGCCCGCGCCCCGCAGGGCCGCCGCCCATGGTGGGCCCGCCTGCTCGGCCGCCTGGTCGAGCCGTGGCTGTCGCTGAAGATCGAACCCGAGCACCCCGGCCAGTACAACGATGGTCGTCCGGTCATCTACGTGCTGGAGGATTATGGTCTGTCCAACGCGCTGATCCTGGACAAGGCCTGCCGGGATGCTGGCCTGCCCTCGCCGCTGGTGCCCATTGCGGGTGATCCCACCGGGCGCAAGCGCGCCTACGTGGCGCTGTCCAGGCGCAGCAGCAGCAATTCGCTGATCCCCGAACAGCGCGGGGCCAAGACCCATTCCGATTCGCTGGCCAAGGTACTGCAGGCACATCGCACCCGTGATGAGCTGGACGTGCACCTGGTGCCGGTGTCGATCTTCGTCGGTCGCGCGCCGGACAAGACCAGCGGCTGGTTCGCGGTGCTGTTCTCGGAAAACTGGGCGCTGGTCGGCCGCTTCCGCCGCCTGCTGGCGGTGCTGCTCAATGGCCGCAGCACCATTGTCCGTTTCGCTCCGCCGATCTCGCTGCGCTCCACCGTGAACGAGGGGCTGGACCCCGAGCGCACCGTGCGCAAGCTGCAGCGCGTGCTGCGCACCCACTTCCGCCGCATCCGCGAATCGGTGATCGGGCCTGATCTGTCCACCCGCCGCCTGCTGGTGGACAAGGTGCTGGACGCGGACACCGTGCGCGAGGCCATCGCCTCGCAGGCCAAGCGGGACAACTCCAAGCCGGCCGACGCCTGGAAGAAGGCGCATGCCTATGCCTGGGAAATCGCCGCCGACTACTCCAGCCCGGTGGTGCGTTCGGCCAGCTTCATGCTCAGCCACGTCTGGAACCGCATCTACGCCGGCGTGCTGGTGCACCACCTGGACAAGTTCAAGGCCGCCGCGCCGGGCCACGAAGTGGTCTACGTGCCCAGCCACCGCAGCCACATGGACTACCTGCTGCTGAGCTACCTGCTGTACGACCGCGGCATCGTGCCGCCGCACATCGTGGCCGGCATCAATCTGAACCTGCCGGTGGTCGGCACCCTGCTGCGCAAGGGCGGTGCGTTCTTCATCCGTCGCTCCATCCGTGGCAACGCGCTGTATTCGGCAGTGCTCAGCGAATACGTCGCCCAGCTGGTGGCCGGTGGCTATTCCCTCGAGTACTTCGTCGAAGGCGGGCGCTCGCGGACCGGCCGTCTGCTGCAGCCCAAGGGCGGCATGATCTCGATGACGCTGCGTGCCTTCCTGCGCCAGCCGCGCAAGCCAGTGCTGTTCCAGCCGGTCTACATCGGCTATGAAAAGCTGATGGAAGGCGGCAGCTACCTGGACGAACTGTCCGGCCGGCCGAAGGAAAAGGAATCGATCTGGTCGCTGCTGTGGGGCATTCCCAAGGTGCTCAAGCAGAACTTCGGCCAGGTGGTGGTCAACTTCGGCGAACCGATCGAACTGAACCGCGTGCTGGCCGAGCAGGCCCCGGAATGGGCCGGCCAGCCGGTGGGCGAGGACGAGAAGCCCAGCTGGCTGTCGGGCACGGTGGACCACCTGGCCGAGCGCATCCAGGTGCACATCAACGCCGCCGCCGACGTCAATCCGATCAACCTGCTGGCGCTGGCGTTGCTGTCCACGCCCAAGCACGCGATGGGCGAGGCCGACCTGATCGCGCAGATCCAGCTGTGCAAGACCCTGCTGGAGGAGATGCCGTATTCGGACCGGGTTACCGTCACTCCGCATTCGCCCGAGCGCATCATTGCCCACGCCGAGGAAATCAACGTCCTCACCCGCATCAAACACCCGCTGGGCGACGTGCTCAGTGTGAGTGGCGACACCGCGGTGCTGCTGAGCTACTTCCGCAACAACGTCATCCACCTGTTCACCGCCTCGTCGTGGGTGGCCTGCTGCTTCCAGAACAACCGGCGCATGAGCCGCACCGGCCTGGTCCAGCTGGGCCGCACGGTGTACCCGTTCCTGCAGGCCGAGCTGTTCCTGCCGTGGACCGAAGACCAGTTCGCCCAGCGCATCGAGCAGACCATCAACGTGTTCGTGCGCGAGGGCCTGCTGCAGAACGTGAACGACGACGACGGCGGCATCCTCGCGCGCAACACCGGGCAGACCGATGAGGTGTTCCGCCTGCGTGCCATCGGCCATTCGCTGCAGCAGGCGTTCGAGCGTTACTACATCGCCATCTCGGTGCTGGTGAAGAACGGCCCCGGCACGCTCGGCGCGGCTGAACTGGAAAGCCTGTGCCAGCAGGCGGCGCAGCGCCTGAGCCTGTTGTACGCGCCGGCGGCACCGGAGTTCTTCGACAAGACCCTGTTCCGTGGCTTCATCCAGAAGCTGCGCGAGCTGCGCCTGGTATGGCCCGACGAGAACAGCAAGCTGCTGTTCGACCAGCGTCTGGATGCCTGGGCCAAGGATGCCAAGTTCATCCTGGGCCGCGAACTGCGCCACACCATTGAACGTGTGAGCCCGGAAGCGGCGAAACCCGAGGAACCGGTGGCGCAGGATTGATGCCGGCGTGACGACCAACGGTCGTCACCCACCGGTTACGGAACCTACGCCGGTTCGTCCGGAATCAGCATGTCTTCCAGCTTGGCGATGCAGTCCTTCAGGCGCAGTTTGTCGCGCTTGAGCCGCTTGGCTTCCAGTTCGTCTTCGCCGTTGGCCGCCATGCGCTCGATCCGCTGGTCGAGCTCACGGTGCTCCTGCCGTAATTCGGCAAGACGGGCACTGATCTGATCGGGCGTGTAGGTTTCCATCCGCTGTCGAGCATACACACCCGGCATGAACCGCGGGGGTGAACGTGGTCATCGGACCGGTCGCATGCCACACCCGTAAAGCCGGGCTTGCCCGGCTTCGTCGCATGCGGTGCGATGCGAGCCGGTAGAATGACCGGATGTCCGTCGTCCTGCCCCTGCCCGACCCTGCTCCCCGTGCCGTGCGCACGGACGCGGCCATGCAGGACAAGCTGGGACGGCAGCTGCGCCGCCAGGTCGGCCAGGCGATTGCCGATTTCGGCATGATCGAAGACGGCGACCGGGTCATGGTCTGCCTGTCCGGCGGCAAGGACAGCTACACCCTGCTGGATGTGCTGCTGCAGCTGCAGAAGAAGGCACCGGTCCGCTTCGAACTGGTGGCGGTGAACCTGGACCAGAAGCAGCCCGACTTCCCCCCGCACGTGCTGCCGGACTACCTGCGCGGCATCGGCGTGCCGTACCAGATCATCGAACAGGACACCTACTCGGTGGTCAGCCGGGTGATCCCGGAGGGCCGCACGATGTGTTCGCTGTGCTCGCGGCTGCGCCGTGGCGCGCTGTACCGGCATGCCGCCGAACACGGTTTCAGCAAGATCGCGCTGGGCCACCACCGCGATGACAGCGTGGCCACGTTTTTCCTCAACCTGTTCCACCACGCCAAGCTGTCGGCCATGCCGCCCAAGCTGCGCAGCGACGACGGCCAGCACGTGGTGATCCGCCCGCTGGCGTACGTGGCCGAAGCTGATATCGCAGCATACGCACAGGCGCGCGCCTTCCCGATCATCCCGTGCAACCTGTGCGGAAGCCAGGACAACCTGCAGCGCCGCCAGGTCCAGCAGATGCTGCAGCAGTGGGAACAGCAGCATCCCGGCCGCATCGACCAGATCGCCCGCGCGCTGGGCAACATCCATCCTTCGCAGCTGGCTGACCCGGCGCTGTTCGACTTCCTGGCGCTGGGCCGCAAGCCTGCGCGCGGCGACGACACCTCATCCTCATTCACGACCTGAGTTCCGGAATTTCATGTTCTTTCGCAACCTGACGCTGTTCCGCTTCCCCACCGCCACCGATTTTTCCGAAGTCGACACCCTGCTGCCGCAGGTACTGCTCAAGCCGGTCGGCCCACTCGAGATGACCTCACGCGGTTTCATCTCGCCGTTCGGCCGCGAAGAAAAGGACGTGTTCTCGCACCGCATTGGCGAGGCCCTGTGGCTGGCCGTGGGCGGCGAGGACAAGATCCTGCCCGGTGCGGTGGTCAACGACCTGCTGGCACGCAAGCTGGAAGAGATTGAAGAGAAGGAAGGGCGCAAGCCGGGCGGCCGCGAACGCAAACGCCTCAAGGACGACCTGCTGCACGAACTGATGCCGCGCGCCTTCGTGAAGAACTGGCGCACCGACGCGCTGATCGACCTCACCCACGGTTACGTGGCGGTCGACTGTTCCAGCAGCAAGAAGGGCGAAAACGTGATGTCCGACATCCGTAGCCTGCTGGGCAGTTTCCCGGCCATGCCGCTGAACGCCGAGGTGGCCCCGCGCTCGATCCTGACCGGCTGGATCGCGGGCGAGCCGCTGCCGACCGGGCTGAGCCTGGGCGAGGAATGCGAGATGAAGGACCCGGTCGAGGGCGGCGCGGTGGTCAAGTGCCAGCATCAGGAGCTGCGCTGCGACGAGATCGACAAGCACCTGGACGCCGGCAAACAGGTCACCAAGCTGGCCCTGGTGTTCGAGGACAACCTGTCGTTCGTGCTGGGTGACGACCTGATCGTGCGCAAGCTGAAGTTCCTGGACGGCGCGCTGGATCAGCTGGAGCATGCCGACGACGACGGCCGCCGCGCCGAGCTGGACGCCCGCTTTGCGCTGCAGAGCGGTGAGATCCGCCGCCTGTTCCTGCTGCTGGAAGAAGCCTTCAAGCTCAGCAAGGCCGATTGAGCGGGCCGGTGCCCGTGGCCGCACCGCGCAGTCATGTGCGGGCCGCTGCGGGCGCTATGCTGTACCCATGTCCGGACCCCTCCGCCGCCTGATCTCACCGGCCCCGCCCACCCTGCAGCGCGACACCGTGCGTCTGCGTCTGGAAGATGCTGAGATCGATGTGCTGCGCGTGCGCGATCCGCGTGCGCGCCGGATCAAGCTCAGCGTCGACGAACGTGGTGTGCGGCTGACCTTGCCGCCACGCGCCAGTCTGGTGATGGGCGAGCGCTTTCTGCAGGAGCATCGAGGCTGGTTGTCCGAACAGCTGCGCAATTACCAGTCGCACAATCTGCCGCCGCCGTTGCAGATAGGCGAGCCGGGGCTGTTGCCGCTGCGCGGCAAACTGCTGCCGCTGCGCTGGGAGACCGGCCGCTATGCGCATTTCGAACTGGGCGTGGACGAAGCCTGCCTGCACTGGCCGGCGCGCGGTACCGAGGCCATGCTGAAGCGGACGCTGCGCGAGTTTTACGAGGCGCAGACCCGCGCCGATGTCGGCCAGTGGCTGCCGCGCTACCTGCCGGGGCTGCCTCGTGCGCCCTCGCGCATGCGCCTGAAGGTGATGTCCTCGCAGTGGGGCTCTCTGGCTCCGGACGGCAGCATGGCGCTGGACCTGGCACTGGTACTGGGGCGGCCGTCGGCGTTCGAATACGTGGTGGTGCACGAGCTGTGCCACCTGATCCAGGCCAATCATTCGCCCGCGTTCTGGAATGAAGTGGAGCAGCGCTTCCCCGCGTGGCGGGAGGAGCGGGATTATTTCCAGCGCGAGGGGCGCAGGCTCAAGGCGATGCTTCGGCAACTGTTGTAACCCGGCGGGCCCTTGGACACGCATGGCGTGTCCCTACACCGTAGAGCCACGCCCTGCGTGGCTTCGACCAACCCGGACACGTTCCAGCCACGCAGGGCGTGGCTCTACGGGTTCCCCTGTCCCCGCTTTGCGGCCGCCTGGGCCCAGCGTGCGGCCACGCGCGGGGCGGTGATGCACACCGCCTGGTCGGTCACCGTGGTCACCGCACGCTCCAGCAGCTGGATGTCCGCTTCGTGCTGGCGGGCCACATGCGGGTCTTCAAAGAAGATCGCGCGCTGGCAGCGTCCTTCCAGCACCCGGTCGGCAATCTGCGCGTCGCCGCCCATCGGGCCGCTCTGGTAGCGGGTCACCCATTCCTGGCCCTGCGGCCAGCCGCGGCTCCAGGCCAGTTCGTTCAGGCGCTGACCGGTGGTGCCGGTACCGACCCGGTGCTGGAAACGCGCCAGCACGTCGAAGTGTTCGTCGGCGAAGGCCAGCATCGCCGGCTTCATCGCATCGTGGGCGATCAGGGCCAGGGTCTGCTGCTCGAACGCGTGCAGGTCGTCCGCGCGCGGGTCGGCGGTCAGCCCGGCGTGCACGCGCTCGACCTCGATCCAGTCGCGGGCGGTAGCCACCGTGGAAATGAACGGCTTGCCGTGGATCACGCACTGGCGCTTGAGCGCGGTCGCCTCGGGGAAGACCGAGGAGGGATCGACCGGGTCCATCAGGTAGATCGCCCCGTCCAGGGTGCGTTCGGGTGTGCCCATGCCCACCACCTCGGCCACCAGCTTCATCAGGCCGCCCTGGCGGCCGTTGGGGTAGCGGTGCAGGGCAGGGAGGTCCTTGGGGAAGCCCAGGCGCTGGATGGCGTCGTAGGTACGTCCCACCGCGTGCAGCTGTACCCCCAGTTCGCGCAGGCCGGCCTCGCACGGGCCCAGCCAGCGGAACAGCGCGGCGTGCTTGTCGTGGTGGTGCAGGCGATTGGCAGCCAGGCCGATGCGCATGGAGCGTCCTTGGGAATGTGATGCCCGACAGTTTAGGGCGGATCGGGTGCATCGCAGCCACGCGGGGCGTGGCTCTACGGGTGTTTCCGAACCCGACGTAGAGCCACGCCCTGCGTGGCTGCCAGCGGTCTTCACACCTTTTCGTAAAAGTTGCATAGCCCAAAAACAGGCCACAACCGACATTGACGCCCTCCCAACCGTCAATCAGGAAATCCCTGCCATGACCGTCGCGCATTCCCCCATCGACCCGTCCGTACAGGCCTTGGCCGCCGACCGCAGCGCTCGCATCCGTGCCCTTGGCCGCCTGCTGCGCCACGCCGCCGCCGGCGACGCAGACGTGCTGCTGGCCGGGCTGGCGCGCATGCTGGACGCGCACATCGGCCACGATCATGGCGATGACGCCAGCAACGGCCGCATCCGTGATCAGCTGGATGAGATTGAGCTGCTGCTGGCGTTGGAGATCGAGCGCGCCGGGGTGCGGGTGGGGCCGCTGTTGTCCAGCGCGGCTTGATCGCACGCACCGCCTGGGCCGGCCAACGGCCGGCGCTACCGGTGTAC
>NZ_RHPP01000182.1 GCF_003935715.1 Stenotrophomonas sp. 278
CATGCCGGCGCAGTGGCGCGCCCCAGCGCGAAGCCGGTCAGTCCCGTCAGCGCCGTGGCAGCCGCGCCCGCAGCCCCTGCAGCGAATACGACGATGGCCTTCGAGCAGTGCTCGGGACGGCTCACGCATGTACCCAGCGCCATGTTGGCGGCAGAGTGCAGTGACCCGCCGAACTCCGCTGCTGGCGGCACCAAAGGCTCATGCGCATCGCCCGGGGCCGCCGCGTCCACGCCGGCGAGCAGGGCAGCGTGCGTCCGCTGCGGATACGGCAGCGGCTCCTGCCGTGGCAGGCCTGCACCGATCGCGTGGGTGATCTGCAGTCCTCTCAGAAGGGCAAGCACCTGCCGCGCGCCATTGCTCATGCGCAGCGGTGCCGGACCGAACCTCTGGCAACGACCGTGGTCCTGCGGCGGTTGCACGCCCTGCAATCGGGTGTGGAAGGCCTGAGCGCGGCGCGCATCAATGTTGGAGATGGGCATCTGGACATCCTCGCTGGCGTTGGGAGTGGTGTCCCGACTGTGCCGCGAGGAAGCCCAGAACAATATCGGAATCTGCGCAAATCCTGCGGGTTCCGACCGTGATGCCTGCAGGCGCGCGTGGAGGGTGCCGTTACACCACCGGCAGGTGTCTTCCCAGGGTGCGGTAGGGCGGTGTGGCCATGACCATTTCGGCCAGTGAATAAGCCAGTTCGCGCTCGGCCATCACCGTGCCGTCGGCGCCGTGTTCCAGCAGATGCTTCACTTCGGCGTCGCTGTGCGCGCGCGCCAGCAGGGTCAGCCCCGGGTTGAGCGCACGCAGCTTGGCCAGCGTTTCGCCCGCTTCCAGCGGCTGAGGAATGGCCAGTACCGCGATCTTGGCGCGTTCGGGGTGTGCCTCGGCCAGCACTTTGTCCGACGCCGCGCTGCCACGGATGCCGGGCAACCCGGCCGCATGGGCCTCGGCGACGTGTTCCTTGTTGTCGTCAATGACCAGCACCGGCACGCCGCGCTCGCGCAGCACCTGGGCCAGCGCGCTGCCGACGCGACCGTAGCCGATCACGATGGCGTGGTCATGCAGGTCCAGCGACGGACCGGGCGGCAGTTCGGTTTCCACGGCCGCTGGCGTGGCTTCCTGGTGCTTGGCCAGCCAGCGGTCGAGCAGGCCGAACACTACCGGATTGAGCATGATCGAGATCAGCGCACCGGCCAGTACCAGCGCCTGCCCGGTGGGCGGCAGGATCTTCAGGCTGACACCGAGGCCGGCAATGATGAAAGCGAACTCGCCGATCTGCGCCAGGCTGGCCGAAATGGTCAGGGCGGTGCCGTTGGGGTGGCCGAACGCGCGCACGATGAAGAACGCCGCCGCGGACTTGCCGAACATGATGATGGCCGCGGTGGCCAGCACCTGCCACGGGTGCTCGATCAGGATGGCGGGATTGAACAGCATGCCGACCGAGACGAAGAACAGCACGGCGAATGCATCGCGCAGCGGCAGCGAGTCATTGGCGGCCTTGTGGCTGAGCTCGGATTCGTTGAGCAGCATGCCGGCGAAGAACGCGCCCAGCGCGAAGGAGACGCCGAACAGCATCGCCGAGCCGAACGCCACGCCCAGCGCGATGGCAAGCACAGAGAGGGTGAATAGTTCGCGCGAGCCGGTGCCGGCGATGCGTTCGAGCACCCAGGGAATGACCCGGCGTCCAACGACCAGCATGACCGCCACGAACAGGCCCAGCTGAACAAAGGTCCAGCCAATGCTGGCCAGCACGCTGCCCACGGTGTGGGTCTGATTGGCCGCATCCGGGCCGAACACGCCGGCCAGCACCGGCATCATCACCAGTGCCAGCACACAGGCCAGGTCTTCGACGATCAGCCAGCCGACCGCGATCTTGCCGCGCTGGGTTTCGAGCAGACGGCGTTCCTCCATGGCGCGCAGCAGCACCACGGTGCTGGCGGTGGCCAGCGAGAAGCCGAATACCACGCCGTGCAGGGTTTCCCAGCCCATCAACCAGGCCAGGCCCCAGCCGAGCAGGGTAGCCACGAGAATCTGTCCGATCGCGCCGGGAATGGCGATGGCTTTGACGGCCATCAGGTCTTTCAGTGAGAAGTGCAGGCCCACCCCGAACATCAGCAGCATGACGCCCAGCTCGGCCAGCTGGTTGGCCAGCGCCTGGTCGGCGACGAAGCCGGGAGTGAAGGGCCCTACACAGATGCCCGCAAGCAGATACCCGACCAGCGGAGACAAACGCAGCTTGTTGGCCAGCGCGCCAAAGATGAAGGCGAGCCCCAGGCCAACGGCAACGATGTTGATCAGGTCGGCATCATGGTGCATCGGAACTCGCAGAATTGAGGGATACCCCGATTTTCACCGATGCGGCCCCATCCGGCAAATTCGGAACGCGTGCATTGACGTAGAGCCGGGCTTGCCCGGCTGCTGTTGGCTCCTGGCGAACAACCCTCGACTGCCGGTCTACGTACTTGGGGCCGACGGGTGGGGGGTACGGGACACGCCGTTAACCGATACATGGTCGGTGGCCACAGAAGATCAACAGCGGCACTTGCTCCACACCCATCACTCAAACCCGCCGCCGAACAACTTCGATTCCCATCTCGCGCGCCTCCAGCTCCGCCGCCAACGTCGCATCCAGGTCCTGCAGCTTCTGCAGCGAGTCATTAGCCGGCTCCCGCAGCGCCTCGGGCACGCTGATGTACGCACGACGGTGCGACGCATCACCCAGCATCCCCTGCACGATGAACACGTTCTGCGATTCTGGTGTCACATCGGTGGGTCGACCCAGCAGAACGTGATCGATCTGGCTGAAGCCGGTGGCTCGCGCCAGATGCGCCAGGCTGGCCGCCATCCGCTCGCTCGCCGCATCCGGTGCCCGCCCCAGACTGGCGTCCAGCCGATGGACGCCTTCTATTGCCTGTTGGTGCAGCCGCTGGGAGATGTCGCTCAGCGAGCGCGCGCTGGATGGCTGAGGCGGGGTTTCCACCGGCGGATGGGGGCGCGTCGGGCTGGTAGGCTGAAGCCGCTCCGCCTTGCGGATGGCGTCGATCAGTTCCCTGGGGGTGTCCGTGAGTACGAACTCGCTGGCTTCCAGCTTCTGCCCAGTGACCTTGTGCAGCGTATCTGTGGCCCACGACGCGCAGGTGTTGGTGTAACCCCAGTCGACGTTCTCACTCAATGCCGCTTCGAGGTGGCGAATCTGCTCCTCGTTCAGCGCAAAGTAGCGGGAGGCGTCAGGCCGGAAACGGGCCTCCATGCCCACTCGAATGTCCGAGCCAGCTCCGTTATCCGGTGTGCGCGGGTGGTTGTCGGGCCAAAGGCCATAGAACTGGGTTTGGCCATTGCGGGAGATGGTCAACCAGGCGTGACCATCAATGAACTGATTGAATGATCCTTCGGTGCGTGAATCTACCTGGCTGTGGATTCCGAGCACTGCTTTTCCGGTCATCGGAATCCCTTAAGGAAAGATCTGATCTTCCCCGTCCGCGAACATCATCACGACGCGAGGGGCGAGTAGTGGGATGTTCTGCAGCGCGGGTCGGGGAGGACCGGGCTCGATATGGCGGCGAAGCATGGTGTCGCACGATGTATTGATCCGGCAGCGATCAATGACGATCTTCATCGTGTCGCCCTGCACGATGTAGCTGATGCCTCCCGCATAGAACATGCTTTCCGCTGGCTCCTCGAACTGTATCTGCAGCGTGTACTCCGACACTTGGGTCGCGACGACCGGCTCAAGACTGGATCTGGAATAGCTGGGTTTCACCTGATCTCCTGTGCAGCCGGCCACTGCAAATGCCATCGCGGTTGCGAAGGCGCAGGCAGTGGAGCGACATGCGTTGAAATGAAACGTCATGGGGCAACTCCGTGATGCATGCGCGGATCATGGCGGGACGCGGGTCAGGCGAGGTCAGGCGCGACACGTGGTGACGTCTCGGGGTTGTCTGCATCTGGCCGCCGGTAATGGCGGCCTCCAGTGGCGGCGGGAAGCGATCGTGTGTGTGCTTGCCGCGAGCGTGTTGGGGGTCATGGGGACGCGCATGGCGCGTCGCTACGCAGTTCTTTGGCCACGTCGTCGGCCGCCTTTTTGATGGCTTTGCTCACTGCCAGCGGTTCGGTTGCGTGGGAAATCTTGACGACGCTCCGCATGAACAGGCGGATGGCTTCGGATGGCGAGTACTGCCCTTGTGTCACCACCGATTTGAAGTGGCGGCGCAGATCATCTTCCACTTTCGCCCGGATCCATTTCGGCTTCTGCATGGCAAACCTCCAGAACGCGTTGACCCCTGCCAGGACGGCGAGGGGTCGGGAGGTTAGAAACCGCGGCAGCAACCAACAAAGCAAGACGGCGGGCGTATTTCCCCCTTGCGGAGGTGTTTTATTAGCCACTCTCCCGACGCAGGAGCAGAGCAGTTCCGGCGCAGGACAAAATGTTGGAACCGGGGTTACGTGTTCTTGATTTTCCCGTGGCCACCGACCTCCTGTCGGAGGTGGGTCGGGGTGGGTTGGCGGGACCGTAGAAAACATGGATGTTTTCTACGAGCCCCCATGGACGGGTTTACGGCGTGTCCCGCCAACCCGCCCCGGCCCGCCAGACCAGTGAACCCGTGAGTACCGGTTGTTCGCCAAAGGCCAACAGCAGCCGGGCGAGCCCGGCTCTACGGATCGCATGCAGTCAGGCAGACGGGGCGCATGCAATCAGGCGAGCCGATTGCGTGCGATCAGGCTATGCCGACGTGCGTCGGGTATCACCACTTGTACGTGATGCGCCCGTAAACGTAAGCACCGTTGAAGCCGTACGGCGAGTAGTTGCTGTACGGCAGCATGCCCCAGGTAGAGTTCTGCAGGTCCGCGGTGCGGTCCGGGTACTCGTCCAGGATGTTGTCCGCACCCAAGGTCAGCGCCCAGTTCTCGCTCGGCTTGTAGCTCACGGACGCATCGAGCACCCACGATGCGTCGTAGGTCTGGTCGCGGGTCGGCGTGGCCGAGTTGCGCACCGTGAACTCGCCATAGCGGGTGGCTGCCAGGCTCAGGTCCCAGTGGTCCGAACGCCAGGTTCCACTCAGCACCGTCTTGTCGCGCGGGTAGCTGTCTTCGATACGGCCGATCTCATCGCGGCCGATCAGCGACTGGGTCAGGCCCAGCGAGCCGAATACGGCCGGCGAAGTGATGAACTTCTTTACCTCGGTGTCGTTGTAGCTGTACGCCGCCGTCAGCTCCAGCGCGCTGGCGCTGAACGGAATCGTGTAGCTGCCCACCGCATCCACGCCGCGGGTCCGCGTGTCCACGCCGTTGGTGAAGTATGAGAAGGCCGTGACCTGCGGCAGTCCCAGCCCCGCCAGCAGGCTGTTGGCAGCGTCGTTGGTGGTGATGTTGGTCGACAGCACGATGCGGTCGTCGATGTCGATCTGGTACGCATCCACGGTCAGGTACAGACGGTCCACCGGCTGCAGCACCAGGCCCAGGCTGTAGGAGGTCGAGCTTTCCGCCTTCAGCGGGCTCGCTCCCAGGGCCTGCGCCGCGGCGCTGCTGGTCGGGAAAGTGCCGCGCTCGACGAAAGCGCCATTGATGATCGTGCTGGTCACCGCCTGGTAGCTCTGCTGCGCCAGCGACGGTGCACGGAAACCGGAAGAGGCGGTCGCGCGCAGCGCTACCTTGTCGGTAAAGGCGTATCGCGCCGACAGCTTGCCCGAGAACTTGTCGCCAAAGTCCGAGTAATCCTCATAGCGGCCGGTGACGCCGGCGGAGAACTTGTCCGTGAGGTCTGCTTCCAGGCCCGCATATACCGCGTAGTTGTCGCGGTCGGCATCCACGGCGTTGACCGGGGTGAAGCCCGCGAAGCCCTGCGCGCCACTGCCGGTGTAGGACTCCAGCGCGCCCGGGTTCTGTTCCCAGGTCTCACGGCGGTACTCGCCGCCGAACGAGAGCGTCACCGGGTAAGCCAGGCCCCAGTCCAGCGACTTGGTCACGTCCACGTTGCCGATGTCCTGTGCGTACTTCAGCGTGCCGTCGTAGAACGACCGCGGGCTGGCCGCGCCCAGGCTGTAGTTGATGCTGTTGCGGGTGTGGAAATCGATGGTGTTTTCACCGTGGTTGTAGCTCACATCCCAGGTCCAGCCACTTTCCGTGCTGCCTTTGACGCCGGCGACCAGCGAACGGTCTTTCGAGTACTGGTTGATCTCCGGCACGTAGCCGTCCGGGTATACCTGGGCCAGCAGCGCGGTCTGGCTGCTGTGGTTGGGCGAGCGGTAGAACGCGTACGAGGTGATGTCGCGGTTGCTGACCAGCGCGGTGGCGTATGCCGAGACGTTGTCGCTGAACTGGAAGCTGGCATTGGCCGAGGCGGCGGTGCCGTCTACCTGGGGGTCGCCGACGATGAAGGTGGTTTCCCCCACGCCCGGGAAGTTGCCGGTGTTCGGGGTGGTGCCGCGGTAGGGGCCGGCACGGTTGCTTTCGTCCTGCTGCAGGATCTGCCCGGCCACATGCAGGCTGCCGCGACCGTCCGCAAAGCCGAGCCCGGCGTCGCCCGAGAGCTGGTATTTGTTGCCGTCACCGGCCGAGTACTGGCCGGCATCCAGCGCCAGGCTGCCACCGGTGGCCGAGCCCTTCAGCACGATGTTGATCACCCCGGCAATGGCGTCCGAACCGTACTGGGCCGAGGCCCCGTCACGCAGGACCTCTACCCGCTCAATGGCGGCAATCGGAATCGCATTGATGTCCACTGCCGAGGAGCCGCGGCCGATGCTGCCGCTGACGTTGATTTGTGCCGACGTGTGGCGGCGCTTGCCGTTGACCAGCACCAGCGCCTGGTCGGGCGATAGGCCACGCAGCTGCGCCGGCCGGATGCCGCTGGTGGCGTCGGTCAGCGCCGGGCGCGGGAAGTTCAGCGAGGGCAGGGCGCGCGAAAGCGCGGTGGCCAGTTCGGTGGTGCCGGTGGACTGCAGCACCTCGGGGGTGATGATGTCGATCGGCGACTGCGACTCGGCCACCGTACGGTCGGCGACGCGGGTACCGGTGACGATCACCGTGTCCAGGGTATTGGCCGTTGCGCGCGCCGGGGCGGCGGCGTCC
>NZ_RHPP01000183.1 GCF_003935715.1 Stenotrophomonas sp. 278
GCGCCGCCGGCCGGCACCGGCGCGCCGGCGGCCGGGCTGACGATGGTCTTGACCACGCTCAGCTGCGACGTCGCGGCCAGCGCGTTGCTGTCGCTGGCGGTGTTGTTGCCCGGGGTGGGGTCGGAAATGTCGTTCGGTGCGGTGACGGTGGCGGTATTCACCAGCGGGTTGCGGTAGGCCTGCGCGTGGGCAGTAGCCGTTATCAGCGTCATCAGCAGCGCCCCCGCCAGATGCAGCGCGCGGGCGCGCAGGCGGCTGGCGGAGGTGTGGCAGGAGAAGCGACGGGCGCTGGCGGTTTGCATGCAGGAATCCTCGGAAGCACCGCGCGCGGACCTTTGTGGCCTCACTGCGCGTCACGTGTTGCGTCGTTGCTGCCGAAGGCCACCGCGGTGGCCTCCGGGTGGATGTGGCTAGTACGCGGCGGGGTCTGCGCTGAAGCTGACCGGCACGGTGATCGTGGCCGTTCCCCCATTGATCAGGTTCACCCCCAGGCTCACGCCCGTGCCGCCGGCAGCGCCACCGCTGGCGGCGCTGCAGACGCTGCCGGTCGATGCCGTGCAGGTCTATGGCGCAGTCAGCGTGGCACCGGCGGGCAGCGTGTCGGTCACCTGCGCGGCGGTCACCGGATCCGGGCCGGCGTTGCTCACGGTGATCACATAGCTGGCTGTGCCACCGGGCGTGTAGCTGCCACTGCCATCACTCTTGGTGATCGACAGATCCGCCTGGCGCGTTCGATTGGTGATGCGACAGACCACGTTGAGGGGTTGAGCCGACAGCGCCGGCGCGGTGAAGGTGAAGCTCTGCCCGGTGCCGCTGGTGAGCACCGTCCCGGCTGCGTCGCGGCAGTCCCAGGTGCTGGCGTAGCGCGCCAGCACGGTGGCGGTGCCAGCGGTTTCAGCGAGCGTGTAGACCGTGCCGGGTGTGGTGACCACCGCCGTGGTCGCCCCGTTGTTGCCGACGTTGGCGACGCTGGCCAGCACGGTCGCCCCCTGCGCGACACTGAGATTGAACACGCCGGTGTCGGTAGTCGGCGCAAGCGTCTTGACCAGCTGCACGGTGGCCGCGCAGCTCTGCGAGATACTCTCGACGGTGAAGATCGCCTGGCCGATGCGGATGCCGAGCAGCCCCAGCAGGTTGTCAACCACGCCGCCCAGTACAGCGGTGAGCACCGGGCCGACCAGCGCATTGGTGACCGTGCGCAGCGGCGGCAGCAACACTCCGACTACCGCGTTGACGATGGTGTTCACCGGCAGCGGCAGGGTGATCAGGTTGTTGACCAGACGCACCACCGGTGTCCCGCTGGTGATCTGCACCTCCAGCGAGTTGATCAACGTGGTGACCATCAGACTGGCACTGACCGTTCCGGTACTCAACGTGCGCGTCTGTGGATAGGGCCCGGTGAAGGCCACTGACTGGAAGCCGGGGGTGCCGGTGGCCACCGCGCGTAGCGATACCGTGAGCGGCACATCAACATCGGCCACCTTCAATGCGCTGGAAAGCAGGCTCACGGCCACGGTGACATTGAGCGTGGTGGCATTGATCGGGGTCACGCTGGCCGGGGTGAGCACGGCGCTGCGGTTGAAGAACACCGCATCGCTGATGGTGCCGATGTACAGATTCACCAGACCCGGTCGGGCCTGCAGGGTAACGGCGTTGCTGGCCAGGTTGACTGCGTTGATGGTGCCTTCGGCACGCGCTACGTCCGCGTATACCGACAGGTGCAGCAGCGAGGCGGTGATGGCGGTGCCGGACAGCGACACCAGTCCGCCCACGTTGAGGCCATTGACCGCGCTGATCAGCGGGGCCACGTTGAGGCCCTGGGCGATGTCGAAGTCGAACTTGATGCGGATGGCGGCGCTGTGGAACGCACTGCCAACCGGGCCGCAGTTGTACACCGGCGGTTCCACCACCTGTGCCCATACGCGCACATTGGCCAGTCCGGCCAGGCCCAGCGGGGCCAGCTGCGCGGTGGTGAGCGTGACCGGTGTTGGCGTGGTCACCACGTTGCGGAAGTTGTAGAGCTGCACGCCGCCGGTGATCAGGTCCAGCACGTCCAGGTTGACGTTGGCGAGCGAGCCGGGTGGCAGTGTCACCTGCAGCAGGTCGGCCAGGCGGATGGTCCCGGTAAGTCCGCTCAGGGATGGCGTCAGCAGATTGAGCGAGTTGGCCGCGAGGGTCTGTCCGTCGGCCTGCAGCACCGACACCAGCGCCGCCTGCAGCTGGGCCAGGGTGATGTTGGCATTGAGCACCTGGCTGGGGTCACTGACCACCACGCCGCCGTTGAGCTGGGTCAGCAACGCGTTGAGATTCACATCCGCGCCGGCGATGTTGTTCCAGTCCAGCGCGGTGATGTTGATATTGGTGCCGGGCAGCAGTGTCGTAAACAGCAGATTCAGTACCGGGCTCTGGGTCGAATCCACTTGCACCAGCCGCGGGCCGGCGGAAACACAGGCTCCATTCGCGGTGCACGCGTCCTGAGCATTTACTTTCGGCGCGAAAGAAAATAGTGCGGATAACGTCACAATTAATGCGAGCGCATTAAGTTTGGTGAATCCCCATAACACCCGCTTCACATCTGAAACCTTATCCATCACCCATCCCCTGCGCCGTGGCCGCACCGCTCCTTCACCCACCGAATTCAGCCGGTGATGAGGAGCAGCAAGCCCACTGCTTTTACGTTCTGGTGTTTATTTCCGGCGATTCATGGCCGGTTTCAGGATTAATTACGTGGACGCGGCAGGGGGTCAAACAACGTTGTGTGAAGACGGTAGTTAGTAACGCTGTCGCTCGGGGTGGTATTGATGGGATACCCATGAGAGGCAAGGGCAGTCAGTCATTCTGTACATGCGGGCAAAAGAATCACTGCCCGGGAAGTATCGATAACCACCCATCACTTAAGGACAGAGAAGGGGGATTTCCATGTTGTCGATGTCGGATCGAATTCGCAGCGCGCGGACCGCTGCGGGGTTATCTCAGACGCAGTTGGCCCAGGAAACGGGGGTCAAGCGCAGTGCAGTGGCACAGTGGGAGCGGCGCGGCGGCACCCATCCCAGTGTGTCGCATCTGGCACGGATTGCCGTGGTCACTCACGTGCGGTTTGAGTGGCTGGCGACCGGTCGCGGTTGCGGAAAACCGGAAGGAGAGGAGCTGGAAACGACACAGCCGGCGGCGGATTACGTACGCAATGATCTGGAGGGCAACATTCTGTCGCTGGTACGGCGGTTGCCGCCGCGCAAGCGGCAGGTGGCGCACGACATCATCGAGATGCTGGGCGCGTGATGACGGCAAGGGCGTGACGACCAACGGTCGTCACCTACCGCCGTTGGTCGTCAGGCCGGGATATCCAACGCCGCGCGCGGTGGCAGCGACCAGTCGATCGGTGGCTGCCCGCGTTGCTGCAGGTAATCGTTCGCCATCGAGAAGTGGCGGCAACCCAGGAAGCCCCGATGCGCCGACAGCGGCGAGGGGTGCGGAGCCTTGAGCACGCGGTGGCGGCGGGTGTCGATCACCTTGCCCTTCTGCTGGGCGTAGCTGCCCCACAGCAGGAACACCAGGCCATCGCGCTCGCGGTTGAGGGTTTCCACCACGTGGTCGGTGAAGCCCTCCCAGCCACGCTTCTGGTGCGCGCCGGCCTGCCCTTCCTCGACGGTCAGCACCGCATTGAGCAGCAGCACGCCACGCTGCGCCCACGGCAGCAGGCAACCGTGGTCCGGCCGCGCAATGCCCAGGTCGCTTTCAATTTCCTTGTACATGTTCAACAGCGAGGGCGGCATCGGTACCCCGGGCATCACCGAGAAGCTCAGGCCATGCGCCTGGCCGCGGCCGTGGTACGGGTCCTGGCCCAGGATCACCACCTTCACCTGGTCGAACGGCGTGGCGTCGAACGCGGCGAATATCTGTGGGCCGGGCGGGAATACATGCGCACCCGCCGCCTTGCGCTCACGCAGGAAGGCGGACAGCTCACGCATCTCCGGGCGCAGCAGCCAGTCCCCCACATGCGCCTTCCAGCTGGGTTCCAGCTGGATGGCAGGCACTACATCACTCATCGCAGCACAGGCTTGTCGTTGAGGCGGGCCAGACGCAGCTGGAACAGTACCTTGGTCACCAGCAGGCGCTCTTCGATCGGCTTCTGGACCAGATCGTTCGCACCGGACTGCAACAGCCCGGACTGGTTGTGCGGATTGCCGTCACCGGTCATCACCAGCACGGGCAGCCGACGCTTGCCGTAGCCGAAGTCCACGCGCACGCGTTCGACCACGTCGCGACCGCTGAGCTCGCCCTTCAGGGTGACGTCGGTCAGCACCAGGTCGATGCGGGTATTGCTGCGACCCAGCGATTCGGCGGTAAGCAGGGCGAACGCCTCTTCGGCGGTCATCACGTGCAGCACATTCAGGCTCTGCCGCTCGAGCATGCGCTTTGTCGCCTCGGCGACCACGCGGCTGTCTTCGATGTACAGGATGGTGGCACCGGGAATGGTTTCCGGCTGCACGTAGCCCTTGATGAACGAGGCGAGTGCTTCGTGGCCGAGCGCCTTGTCGAAATAGTCGGTCACGTATTCGGTGAAGCGCCGCTGCTCCAGGTGCTGCTGCGCGTCGCCGGACACCACGATGACCGGTACATAGGCCTGACCCGCCGCCTCCCGCACCATGCGCGCCAGCGCCAGGCCATCGCCGTCGCTGAGGGTGAGCGACGTGGTGACCAGACTGACCGGGCCGGCGTCCAGCGCCTGCCGCGCGTCTTCGATGCTGGCGCACCCGACCACTTCGACCTGCGGCAGCTCGCGCTGCAGCACGTCGGCAATGAGTTTGCGGACCAGCTTGGAACCGTCGACCACCATCACCCTGGGGGCGGCGTCAACGAGGTGCTTGAGAGCTTGCGGACGCATGCGGGCCTCAGGTTTCAGTCGGTCGGGTCTGGCGCAGGAAATGTCCCGTCACCAGCCACGCGCCCAGCCAGCCGAGCACGACCGTGCCGACCAGGACGAGCGAGGAATGCAGAAGATCCAGCCCATGCAACACGAACGGGCTGCCATAACTGCTGGAGAGTTCGGCCAGGGGTGGCCGCAATGCCAGTCCGGCCACGCCGATGAGGGCCAGCGCCAGCGCGCCTGCCCCCAATCCATACCACGCCCCCAGATACAGGAACGGGCGGCGGATGAAACCGTCGCTGGCACCGAGCAACTGCAGCACGCCGATTTCCTCCCGGCGCGACTGGATGTCCAGGCGCACGGTGTTGCCCACCACCAGCACCGCGCCCAGCCCCAGAAGGGCTGACAGTACCTGCACCAGCCTCGAACCAAAGCCCAGCCAGGCATCCAGACGTTTGCGCCACAGCGCGTCGTGCTGGACCAGATCGGTCTGCGGCAGGCCCTGCAGCGACTGCGCCAGGCGCCCGTCGTCGGTGCCATTGGCCGGCGTGATGATCAGCAGGGAAGGAAGCGGATTGTCGTGCAGGGCATCGATGGCTTCGCCCAGGCCGGCGCTGTCGCGCAGTTCGGCCAGCCCCTCTTCCGGACTGCGCACCGTGACCGCACCGACGTCGGCACGACCACGCAGTGTCTCGGCGAGCTGGGTCGCACCGGCGGCGTCCACGCTGGTCTTCAGGAACAGATTGATGTCACGCGACTGCTGCACGCTGCCGGCGAACAACTTCACGTTGTCCAGTGCGATCGACAATCCCAGCGGCAGCGCCAGCGCCACCGCCATGACCATGATGGTCAGCAGCGTCGCCCACGGCTTGCGCCAGGCGCGACCGAGGCTGAACACCACGCTGTGGCCATGATGATGCAGCCACACGCCCAGGCGCGACGGTGCGGCCGCTTCTTTGTTGGTCGCGGTACTCATTCGGCCAGGTCCTGTGGCGAGATGTCGTCCACCAGACGACCGTGGTCGAGAATGAGCACGCGCTTGCGCATGCGGCGCAGCAGTGGCAGGTCGTGGCTGACCACAAGCACGCTGGTGCCACGTTCGGGAAGCTCGGCGAACAGCGCCATGATCTCCGCTGCCAGGGTCGGATCCAGATTGCCGGTGGGTTCGTCGGCCACCAGCAGGCGGGGTTCGCCGACGATGGCACGGGCGATGCCGACGCGCTGCTGCTCACCGGCCGACAATTGCGACGGCAGGGCTTTTTCCCGGTGGGCCAGCCCCATGCGCTCCAGCACCGAGCGCACCCGCTTGCCGATCTCGGCGCGGCGGGTGCCACGCAGGATCAGCGGCAGCGCGACGTTCTCGCCGATGCTGCGATCCATCAGCAGACGGTGGTCCTGGTAGACCGCACCGACTTCACGACGGTGGCGCGGGATGTCGCCGCCCCGCACCTTCAACAGGTTGCGGTCGGCCAGCAGCACCGCGCCACGGCTGGGACGTTCGTCCAGGTGGATCAGTTTGAGCAGGGTGCTCTTGCCGGCACCGGAGTGGCCGGTGACGAACAGCATTTCACCGGGCGCAACGTCGAAGCTGACGTCCACCAGTGCCTGGTGGCCGCCCGCATACTGTTTGCTGACATTGTCGAAACGCAGGACGCTCATTCCCCGATTATGCCGGAGCCGCGTTGCGAGGTGGGGACGGAATGGCACCCGACCAACGGTCGGGCGCTACCGTTGATCGGCACGAGGGCCGATCACACCGATCAACTTCCCGACAACATCCGGCGGATCTTGCGGCCTATCCGGGTCAGGAAGCCGGCACCGGAATCGTCGACCTTCGCCGCACGCATCGGCTTGGCCGTCACCTGCACCGGCGTGACCGGCTGTGCCGCACCCTCGGCACCTTCGACCGGTCGCCCGTGGCGACGACGACGCCGCTTGCGCGGCTTGCGCTCGCCTTCAACGGCACCTTCCGGAGCGCCTTCGGCGCGTGGCGGACGCGGCGGGCGCGGGGCCTGTGCCGCAT
>NZ_RHPP01000184.1 GCF_003935715.1 Stenotrophomonas sp. 278
GTCGGCGACAGGCGCTTGGCATGCGGCGCGGGTTCAACTGGACGCGGCCCCTTGGGCCAGCTGCGGTTCCACCACAGCTCACGCTCGGCGAACTGGCGCGCAATGGCATCCAGGCGCTGGCGGCGCTGCTCGGCTTCATCGCTGATCTGCAACGCGTGGCGCTTGTCGTATTCGGCCTGCAGCGGAACCGGCGGGCGGATGCCGTAACGCAGGTAGTCCTCCAGCGTTTCCAGCACCAGCAGCGACGTGTCAGCACTGACCAGGCCAAACTTCAGGGCGAACGTCTGGGTCGCCGACATCGGCACGGTACGGTCGCTCTGCATCCGTTGCAGCTGATGCGACGCCCACGCGTGCGCGGCCATTCCGCCGTCAGCATCCGGCAGTCCGTTCATGGCCATCGTCTGTTCGGTGGTGGCACCGTCCGCGTTGGGCAGGCGCAGTCGCAGCGATGCAGGCTGAGCGGTGATGCGCCCCATCACCCGCACCCAGCCCTGCCCTGTCTGCGTGTCGTCCAACAGCAGATCGGCAAGGCCGGTGCCCTGTGGTTCGAGGCGGACGGGAGTCTCCCGGAGCAGGCGTCCGGCGGCCGAGGCCACGTCATCCACGCCGCTGAGCACCAGCACCTGACCGCCACTGCCTTCCACCCAGTGCCGCAGGTGGGCCGCATCGGTACGGGCACCAGCACCGCTCAACGCGTACAGCGGCTGCTCGGCTTGCAACGCAGGCCGCGTGCGGGCACCAAAGTTGCCGATGCCATCGCTGACCACCAGGGTTTCGTCGACATCCTCGCTGGCCGCCCAGTCGTTGAGTGCGCTGCCGCCGTCATACACCAGTCCTTCCAGCTCGCGACGCAGCCCGCCCCAGTTGCCGCCCTCGACGCTGTAGCGACGCACCGGTTCAGCATGGTCGCGCAGCACGGTCAGCTGCACCTGGGCGTGGCCCACCGCCTGGAAATAGCGGTCCAGCACCGCCAGTTCGGCGGCGGTATCGCGCTGCCGTCCGGAGCCGGAGGCATCCCAGACAAGGCCGATACGACGCGGCAGCGCACGTGCGCGGGGCTGGCCCGCCACCGGCACCTGCAGCATGAAATAGCGTTCACCGTTGTACAGTCCCTGCACGCCGCTGATGCCACGCGGCAACGGCAGGGTCCAGCCCAGCTGGGCGGGCAGCTGGTCACCGCGTCCCTGCCAGCGCGCCCGCCAGGTGGCACCGGCCAGGGACAGCTCCAGCGGTGAGGTGCCGCGCTTGACCGGAACGCCGGTACCGACCGCGTCCAGCTGCACCTGCACGTGCTGCGCGCCGAGCGCGAACTGCATCGGCAGGTTCCAGCGCAGCCCCCTGGCATCGAGCGGCAATGTCTCACGCACGGTCAGGGCGACCCGACGCGTGCCGTGCGCCGGTATCGGGTAGATGCGCAGGCGGAACTGGTTGCCGGCGGTCTGTTCCAGCAGGCCGGGGTCCACACCGCGTCGTTCGATGGCCTCGAACACCTGCCGGCCCTTCTCCTTGGGCACGGGCACCGCATCACGCAGGACCCCGTCGATATCCAGTGCGAACGCGGTCACCTGCTGACCGTCGGCCAGCGGAAACTCCAGGTTGCCTTCCAGTACCCGGCTGTTGGGATTGCGGAACACCATCTCGATCCGGGTTTCGCCCAGTCCTGCGGCCACCCGGCTATGCAACTGTGCGTGTTCCAACTGCACCTCACGCTCGGCTCCTGCCACCTTCAACAGGCCCTGGCCGGTCGGCAGCGCGGCCGCTCCCTGCCCCACGGCAACGGCAACCCAAACCGCGATCCCCCACCCCAACCTGCGCAGCACGCTGTCCATGTGACGCTCCTGATGACGATGACGGAACGTTCAACGCATCACCGTGGCAAATGGGGTTGAAGCCATTGCACATGGACATGAAGGTCGCCTTGCGCCACGCTGACAGCCCCACGGACCGTATCCCACAAGGAAGATCGCATGCGCCTGCCTCTGGCCTGCCTGCTGCTTGCCGCGCTGTTACCCGCTGCCCACGCCGCCCCGCTGAAGGGGGTTGAGTTCACCCACAACGACTGGACCCTGGCCTGCGACAACACCCGCACCTGCCGGGCGGCCGGCTACCAGAACGAGGACGCCGGCGATGACCCGGTGTCGGTGCTGCTGACCCGCAAGGGCGGACCCGATCAGCCGATCACTGGCCAGCTGATGCTCGGCGAGTATGAGGAGAGCGATCTGCCCAGCACCGTCAGCCTGCAGATCAATGGCACGTCGCTGGGTGCCGTGAAGGACAGCACGGATTTTTCCGCGGCGCAGGTCAGCGCCCTGCTCAAGGCGCTGGTCAAGGACAGCCGGATCGAACTGATCGGGAACAATGGTCGCCGCTGGGCATTGTCTGATCGTGGTGCTTCCGCCGTGCTGCTGAAAATGGACGAGTTCCAGGGCCGGCTGGGCACGCCCGGCGCGATCATGCGCAAGGGAAGCCGCGCCGAAGCCAGCGTGCTGCCGGCGTTGCCGGTGCCGGTGGTGACGCTGGGCAAGCGTGTGCCGACTACGGCGGCTGACGAGGCGCTGGGCAATGTGCCGGCGTTGCGCGCAGCCCTGGCTGTCGCCACGTCGGCCGACGACTGTGATGCACTGCATCCTGACCAGGACACGCAGTTTGAACGCGAGCCGCACCCGATCACGGTCAAGCGCCTGGACAGCCGCCGCCTGCTGGTCTCGACAGTGTGCTGGACCGGGGCCTACAACATCGGCTCCGGCTACTGGGTGGTCAATGACCGTGCGCCTTATCAGCCGCGCTACATCACCAATCTGGGTGCGGACGATGACACCCGCACGATCACCGCCGCGCACAAGGGCCGCGGCCTGGGGGATTGCTGGAGCACGGCGGCCTGGGCGTGGAATGGCAGCGAGTACATCCAGACCGATGACGCCAACACCGGTCTGTGCCGCCTGGTTGCCGCCGGCGGCGCGTGGCAGATGCCGTCACTGGTAAGCGAGGTCAAGGAACCCTGACCTGACGCGTTTGCTCAGCTATGGGACATGCGTTCGCCGCATCGATCACCGCTATCGGCAGTCGTCTGTCGACCGACTCTACCGCTCCCCAGCATTGGCCTGTCACCGGACGCCAAACGTCGAGCCGGGCTCTGCCCGGCTGAGGCTCGGCCTAAAACGGGAACTGGGCCGAACACGACTGCACTGTATCGAACAATTGGCGCAAAAGCGCGCAGTCATGCTCAGCATCATGATCCGCGAAGAACCGATACTCTACGGGATCCGCGCTATTGCGATAGAACAGCAGATACGACGCGTTTCCGGTGGTGATGTCGTAATCGTAACGAACAATGAGCTCAAACTCGTCCGTTTTCGTACTGATGACATCATTCTCGTAAGCAACGCTCCAGGTGAGTTCACCTGTGTCCGTCTTCTCAACCACCTTGCGAATGAACTCCCGGACTCTTGGCGGCAACATCAGACATTGTCCCCCAAGCGTGCGACTCTCTCGGCGGCGGACTTGATCATCATCAGCATGTTGCTCAGCGTGGATCGCGCCACCTTGTTCATGGGCCTTCCCTTTTCTTTGGTCATAGCCAAGTGGAGCACATGCTCCACCTCACTGAGCTGGGTTGCGATCGCGTGCACCTCCACTGCATGCAGGTGCCTGACATCCAGACGGGCAGAGAATCGGCGCGCGATCTGCACAGCTCTAAGCGCCGAAGTGTAGTCCTCCATGCGAACCCTATCGCCGACCTCATCCACGAGCCCAATGACCTCCAGGCTCAACGTTCTCGCCTCCTGCCTGGCGAGGGCCGAAAGTGCCATTTTTACAGCGCTTGCGGCCGTTCCTGCGTGAATGATTTCACCTACGGCAACGACGAGTGCCACCAACGTTGCTGCTCCACACCAGTACGTAAACACATCGATGTTGTCGGGAGCAGCCCATTTCGCGCCGCGCAACACTAGAAGCGCGCAGATTGCGACAGATAGAGCGCCATACGTCCATCGAACGTGCGACATGAGCCAAGCACTCACATTCGGAACGGCCAGTTGGCCAACCGCGAAAGATTAGGGTTGGCGAAGACGCTACGCAGTCGGCGAAATCCCAATCGCCGGTCAGCGTAATGCTCGACTATAGGTCGCCCGCAACCGGACCTTCACCCGAAACCCGGCGTCGATCATGAGTTCATGCGTCCAAGAACTCGGGTCATTTCACGGCGATCATCTGTCGACCGATCCCACTACATCCCAGGCAACCCCAGGCACCCGCCCCTCTCCCCCGACCATGGGTCGTAGTGACACGCCATGCGTGCCAACGCCATCGTCATGCGTCCGGCTCACCGCCATGCGTGTCAACGCAATCCATCACGCGTCAGCGCAATGCTCGATGATCAATTGAATCGCGCCACCACCCCGGTAGTCATCACTCACCAGCCGGTAGGCGATGTGCACATGGTTGGCCGGCGCATTGCCGGTCCAGCCGCTGAAGTAAATCGCATTGAGCGGCTCAGCGCGGCCCGGCACGCGCAGGCTCAGCTTGAGATGCTTTTCCTTCAGCACCTGCCAGCGCGCAACCTGGAAATGCCCGTCGAACAACGGTTCCGGGAAGCCCTGCCCCCAGGGTCCGGCCAGGCGCAGCGCCTCGGCATGACGGAAGTTCAACTCCTCCGTGCCCAGCTCGCCGTCACTCATCAGGAGTTGCTGCAACGACGCGGGATCCATCTGCGCCTGCACCACGGCCAGGAAAGCCCGCTCGAATGCCGCCAGGTTCGCCTGCGCCAAGCTGAGGCCCGCCGCCATGGCGTGCCCGCCGAACTTGTCGATCAAACCCGGATGCGCGGCATTCACCAGCGCCAGCGCATCACGGATATGGAAACCGGCAATCGAACGTGCCGAACCACGCAGGGAATCACTGCCGGGCTCCGACGGCGCGAACGCGATCACCGGCCGATGCAGCCGATCCTTCATTTTCGAGGCGACCAGCCCAACGACGCCCGGATGCCATTCGGCATCGAACAGGCACGCCGCAACCGGGCGCTCCCCCTCAGCCGTGAGCACCGCGCGTGAGACCGCCAGTTCGGCGTCGTCGGTCATCAGCTGCTGCACGGCGCGACGCTCAGCGTTGATCTGCTCAAGCGTCTGCGCAATCTCCCGGGCATGGGCGCGATCTTCAGTGAGCAGCAGCTCGATGCCCAGCGCCATGTCTTCCAGACGCCCAGCGGCATTCAGACGCGGGCCCAGTGCGAAACCGATATCGGTGGCACTCAGTCGCTTTACATCGCGCCCGCTGGCTTCGATCAATGCCTGCAGGCCGACACAGCCCTGCCCGGCCCGCAGGCGTCGGAGGCCGGCCGACACCAACGCACGGTTGTTGGCATCCAGTGCGACGAGGTCGGCCACGGTGCCGACCGCGACCAGGTCCAGCAGGGTCAGCAGGTCGGGTTCGGGTGTGCTGGCGAAGGCCCCTTGCTCACGCAAGTGGCGGCGCAGCGCCATCAGCACGTAGAAGATCACCCCGACACCGGCCAACGCCTTGCTCGGGAACGCATCGCCCTGCAGGTTGGGATCCACAAGCGCATCGGCCGGCGGCAGGTGTTCGCCAGGCAGATGATGGTCGGTCACCAGCACCTTCCAGCCCAGCGCCTTGGCTGCTGCAACACCGGCATGGCAGGCAATGCCGTGGTCGACGGTGACCAGCAGCCCCGGTTGCAGCGCGGCCAGTTCGGCCACCAGCGAAGGTGACAGACCATACCCATGCAGCATGCGGTTGGGCACGGCGTGGACCACATCGCGGGCACCCAGCATGCGCAGGCCACGCACCCCGACCGCGCAGGCGGTCGCCCCGTCGCAGTCGAAGTCGCCCACGACCAGGATGCGTTCGTTGTGGGCGATCGCGTTGGCCAGCAGGTCGACGGCGGCCTGCATGCCGCCCATCAGTTCCGGGGCGTGCAGCTGGGCCAGCTTCGGTTGTGCTTGGGCCGGGTCGGTGACACCGCGCGCGGTGTACAGGCGCTGCAGCAACGGCAGCGTGTCGGCCGGCCAGCCCGCACATTCGAGGGTGGGACGGCGTTGGATGCGGGCGGTGTGGGAGGTGGTCATGCGTCCTGCAGCTGCAGCGGTTTCTTCCAAACTTTCCAGCGCTGGCCCTTGTCCAGCTCGAAGCGCAGCCCGTCCTCGAAATCCAGCACCAGCCGGCGCAGTTCGCCGCGCTGCAACGCCGCAAGAAGGGGACGGATCGCCTCGTTGCCCAGCTGCTCCAGCGAACGCAGCTGACGCAGGTCCACCAGCGCATCCACCGGCTGGTTCCCACCCACCTCGACCCCGGCCGCCTTGGCCAGCGCCTGCAGCAGCGATTCACGACTGCGCACCTGCGCGTAAGCCGTGCTGACGCTCTGCGGCATCTCGCCGCCGCCCCAGAACCACAACGAATTGATCGCACGCTTGCCGGCCGCCACACGGCGGGCATTCCAGTCGTGCTGATGCAGCACCACCTGCGCCTCGGTCAGCAGCGCCCGCCACAAGCGGCCGGCATCGCCAGGGGGCAGATGGCCAAACAGGTCGTCACCGAGCACGTCGTCGGGCGCGGCAAACGCCGGCAGCTGGATCTCTTCCGGCAGCCGCAGGTACCAGCGGCTCGGCACCGGTGCATCCAGGGTAAACCCGTACCCGGCAAACAGCGGCTGCAGGGCCGGCAGGAGTTCGGCGACGTCGTCGGCGTCAGGGCGCAGCGTGTCGCCGTGCCCCATCATCCGCGCGCCGTGCATGTCCGGGGCCACGTTGGCAGGATCGGCACGCAGCCAGACGCCGTCGGCGGCATCGCCGACGTCAAGCTGGCGGGTCAGCGCGGCCACCGGCCAGTGCGCCGGCTGCAGCTGGA
>NZ_RHPP01000185.1 GCF_003935715.1 Stenotrophomonas sp. 278
CGCCGGTGCGGCCGCCGAGGGCAGCCCCCAGGCAACAGCGCCCAATGCCAGCAGCGGCAGCAGCGCCGCGACGTACAGGGTCAGCGACAGGTTCTGGTACGCCACCCAACCGGCCGCCGCCGGGCCGATCACCATGCCCAGCGCGTTCGCGCTGCCCAGCTTGGCCATCACCCCGGCGCGTTCACCGGGCGGGGCCGCGTCGGCCACCAATGCCGCCGCGGTGGGGGGCACCGCGGCATAGAACAGGCCCACCAGGGCGCGCGTGCCGACCAGCGCCAACACCGAGAACCAGACCGCCGGCGGCGAGCGCAGCGCGGTGTCGACGAACAGCGCCATCACGATGTAGATCAGCGCGTAGGCCAGCAGCGCGATCAGCAGCACCCGCTTGCGCCCGACGCGGTCGCTGAGACCGCCCCAGCGCCGCGCTGACAGCATCCATAACACGCCCGCCGCGGTCACCGACAAGCCGGCGTGCCATTCCGACAGGCCGAGCAGGCGCACCACCGGGCCCACGACCGCCACGAACGACATCATCGCCATGGTGCCCGCCAGCGCGGCAAACACCAGCGCAGGCAGGCCAGGAACAGAAGGAGTTGAGCGCATCACACACCACAAGCGAACAATTCGCAAATGATAACAGCTCTCATTTGTTGTCACACGTCAATCTTCCACACATTGACGTCGATCAACCCCTGACAACGCACGGGGCGTTAGGCTGGAGCCACTCCTCCCCCCAAGGACGCGCTTGATGCAAACCACTCCCCTTCCGTCCCAACTGGGCGACGCCCACGCCATTGACCTGCAGATCATCAGCCTGATGGGCGAACTCTGGAGCGGTGAAGTCCGCGAAGTCAGCCTGCCCGGCAGTGAAGGCCGCTTCGGCGTGATGGCCCGCCACGCCCCCCTGCTGAGCACCCTGCGTGAAGGCATGGTCTCGGTGTTCCCTGCCGGCAGCGAGCCGCCGCTGCACGTGTACGTTTCCGGCGGCTATGTCGAAGTCCAGCCCGGCAAGGTGATCGTGCTGGCCGACCTTGCGCTGCGCGGTGAAGACCTCGACAAGGCCCGTGCCGCTGCCGCCCGTGAAGCGGCCCGTTCGCCCATGGCACAGGACTTCACCGACGACGGCTACGCCAAGCTGCACGCCGAACTGATGCTGCAGCGCCTGCAGAACCTGCGCCAGTTACCCCCACGCTGATCCGGGCATTCCCCGCCCTCTGGAACCCCCGCCATGCTCGCCTCTCTCAAGGCGCTGTTCCGCTACTTCAACAGCGTTGTTCCGTTCCGCCTTGTCCCGGCACTGATCACCACGGTCGTGCTGGTCACCCTTTTGCTGCTACCCTGCCCGGAGGGCCTGACGCCCAAGGCGTGGGGGCTGGTGGCGATCTTCCTCACCACCATCGTGGCGATCATCCTGAAGGTGATGCCGATCGGGGTGATGGCGATGATGGCCATCGTCATCGTCTCGCTGTCACAGGTCACCTCGACTTCGTCCAAGGGCGCGATCACCGACGCACTGAGCAGCTTCGCCAGCCCGTTGATCTGGCTGATCGTGGTCGCGATCCTGATCTCGCGCGGGTTGAAGAAAACCGGGCTCGGCAGCCGCATCGGCCTTATGTTCATCGCGCTGCTCGGCAAGCGCACCGTGGGCATCGGTTACGGACTGACCGTCTGTGAACTGGTGCTGGCCCCGTTCACGCCCAGCAACACGGCGCGCGGCGGCGGCATCGTGCACCCGATCATGCGCTCGATCGCCAATGCCTTCGAGTCGGACCCGGCCAAGGGCACCCAGGGCAAGGTAGGCACCTATCTGGCGCTGGTGAACTACCACGCCAACCCGATCACTTCGGCGATGTTCCTCACCGCCACGGCACCCAACCCGCTGGTGGTGGACTTCGTGGCCAAGGCCACGAACCAGCAGTTCCACCTGAGCTGGACCACCTGGGCGCTGTGCATGCTGCTGCCGGGGCTGGTGTGCCTGCTGCTGATGCCGCTGGCGGTGTACCTGTTGTCGCCGCCGGAACTGAAACACACCCCGAACGCCGTGGATTTCGCCAAGGGCGAGCTGCAGCAGATGGGCCCGCTCAGCGGCAAGGAGAAGGTGATGATGGGCACCTTCGGCCTGCTGCTGGTGCTGTGGGCCAACGTGCCGGCAATGATCTTCGGCCCCGCCTTCACCCTCGACCCCACCGTGGTCGCCTTCCTGGGTCTGTTCGTGCTGATCATCACCGGCACCATCGACTGGGATGACGTGCTGTCTGAAAAGAGCGCCTGGGACACCCTGATCTGGTTCGGGGCCCTGGTGATGATGGCCGAGCAGCTGAACAAGCTCGGGGTGATCACCTGGTTCTCGGAGGGCATGAAGAACGCCATCGTCGCCAGCGGCATGGGCTGGCAGGCCATTGCTGCCGTGCTGGTGCTGGCCTTCGTGTTCTCGCATTACCTGTTCGCCAGTACCACCGCGCATATCAGCGCGATGCTGCTGGCCTTCCTCGGCGTGGGTGCGTTGCTGATTCCGGCCGACTATGTGATTCCTTTCATGCTGATGATGACCGCCGGCTCGGCGATCATGATGACGCTGACGCATTACGCCACTGGCACCTCGCCGATCATCTTCGGCAGCGGCTACGTCACGCTCGGCACGTGGTGGCGGGTTGGATTCGTGATGTGCGTGTTCGAGCTGCTGGTGTTCGCGACGGTCGGCGTCGCGTGGTGGAAAGTCCTGGGCTACTGGTAGGTGCCGACCGTTGGTCGGCACACGCCCGGGGTGCGGCAACCGGTCACGTTGCCACACCCTCAACACTACATATGATGTTGACGATGAGACGCGTCCACACTATGTTGTGTTTATCGGCTCCCCGCTTCCGCCAGGTCCGGTTCTCTCCGCATGGCACCTGGAAGCCCGCCCCTGGTCATCGCCCCGCTGCGGTCGTGACCTTCCGCCCCCGCCGGGGCCCGCCTCCATGACCGCCGTTTGGATGCTAAACGGTTGAAACCTGACGTATCGACCAACGGTCGATGCCCACCAGCATGGAACTGCGATGAACAACGAATTCAACACCCTGTCCGCCGACGTCGCGCCGGCGGTGGAACCGACCGCCGTGGCCGGCGAAGCCCCGCTGTGGATCACAAAGGAAGGCGGCAACCGCCGCATGCCGTTCGAGCCGGCCCGCCTGGAGCGCAGCCTGCGCACGGTGCACGCCGAGTTTCCGGCACTGGACCTGGCCGACTATCTGCGTGCCGTGCTGGCCCTGATCACCCGCCGCGCCCAGCTCAGCGCCGACGACATGGTCGACCTGCTGGTGCGCGAAGCCGAGTCGCGCATCGACCTGGTCGCGCCCGACTGGGAGCACTTTGCCGCGCGCCTGTACCTGCGCCGCCTGTACAAGCGCGCCAGCAAGAACCGCTTCTACGACGCCACCCTGCGCTACGGCTCCTACGTGGGCCTGCAGGAAAGCCTGGCCGACCGCAACGTCTATTCCATCGACATCCTCAAGGCCTACTCCAAGGAAGAACTGGAAGAAGCCGGGCGCATGATCGACCCTGAGCGCGACAAGCTGTTCGCTTACAACGGCCTGTACCTGCTCGCCACGCGCTACCTCGCCACCGACCACTCGCGTGGCGTGTTCGAGCTGCCACAGGAGCGCTGGCTGACCATCGCGCTGTACCTGATGCAGCACGAACACCTGCATGGCGAGCGCTCGCGCCGCCGCCGCATGCTGCTGGTGCGCGAGGCGTACTGGGCGCTGTCCAACCTGTACATGACCGTGGCCACGCCAACCTTGGCCAATGCAGGCAAGACCGGTGGCCAGCTGTCGTCGTGTTTCATCGACACGGTGGATGACAGCCTGCAGGGCATCTACGACTCCAATACCGACATCGCGCGGGTGTCCAAGCATGGCGGCGGCGTTGGGGCCTACCTCGGGTATGTCCGGTCAGCCGGAGCGCCGATCCGCGGCGTGGCCAATTCCTCGGGCGGCGTCGTGCCGTGGATCAAGCAGCTCAACAACACCGCGGTCAGCGTCGACCAGCTGGGCCAGCGCAAGGGCGCAATTGCGGTCTACCTGGACATCTGGCACCGCGACATTGAGGCCTTCCTCGACCTGCGCCTGAACAATGGCGACCAGCGTTTGCGCGCGCACGACGTGTTCACGTCGGTGTGCCTGCCGGACATCTTCATGGAAGCGGTGGAGCGGCGCGGCGACTGGTACCTGTTCGACCCGCACGAAGTACACCGGATCAAGGGCTGGTACCTGCAGGACTTCCACGACGAACAGCGCGGCCAGGGCAGCTTCCGCACCCGCTACGCCGAGGTGGTGGCCGACGAACGGATCAGCCGACGCACGGTCAAGGCCATCGACCTGTTCAAGCGGATCATGGTCAGCCAGCTGGAAACCGGCAACCCTTTCATGTTCTACCGCGATGAGGTGAACCGGAAAAACCCGAACAAGCACGCCGGCAACATCTACTCCAGCAACCTGTGCACCGAGATCCTGCAGAACATGAGCCCCACCCGGCTGATGCAGGAGATGATCAGCGGCGACCAGATCGTTACCACCCGCCAGGCCGGCGATTTCGTGGTCTGCAATCTGTCCTCGATCAATCTCGGCCGTGCGGTCACCGCCGCGCCGGACCTGCTCGACCACGACGTGCTGGAGCGCCTGGTCAGCGTGCAGGTGCGCATGCTCGACAACGTCATCGACCTCAACCAGCTGCCGGTGCCGCAGGCCACCATCACCAACCGCAAGTACCGGGCCATCGGACTGGGAACGTTCGGCTGGCATCACCTGCTGGCCCAGCAGCAGATCGCCTGGGACGATCCCCGGTCGGAGGATTACGCCGACGCCCTGTATGAGCGCATCAACTTCCTGGCGATCCGCGCCAGCCTGCAGCTGGCCCAGGAGAAGGGCCGCTACAGCGCCTTCCTCGGCAGCGAATGGCACAACGGTGAGTACTTCCGTGCGCGCGGCTATACCAGCCCGGCCTGGCAGGAGCTGGCCGCGCAGGTGGGCGTGCACGGACTACGCAATGGCTGGTTGATGGCGGTGGCCCCGAACATGAGCACCGCGCAGATTGCCGGTTCCACCGCGTCCATCGACCCGGTGTATGGCGCGTTCTATTACGAGGAGAAGAAGGACTTCCGGCGGCCGGTGGCGGCACCGGGGCTGTCGCTGGAGACCTACCCTTACTATCAAAAGGGCGCGTACCGGCTCGACCAGTTTGCCAGCATCCGCCAGAACGCGCGCCGTCAGCGCCATGTGGACCAGGCGATCAGCTTCAACCTGTATGTGCCCAGCACCATCCGTGCGAGCACGTTGCTGGCGCTGCACATGAGTGCCTGGAAGGAAGGGATCAAGACCACGTATTACGTGCGGTCGAACGATATCGATATCGACGAGTGCGAATGGTGCAGTTCATGACCGGTGGGTGACGACCGTTGGTCGTCACGCCCCCAACCGCCTCCATACACAACGGAAACACCCGATGGCCACCCCGCTCGAACGCATCAAGATCCTTGAACCGCGCCACCCCAACCGATCCACCGGCATCATCAACGGCCGCACCAGCGGCATCCTGAACTGGAACGACATTCCCTATCCGTCCTTCTATCGGGCGTACAAGGAACTCTCGACCAACTTCTGGATTCCCGACGAAGTGGACATGAAGGGCGACGCGCGCCAGTACGGCGAGCTCTCCGCCCGCGAAAAGAACGCCTACGATTCCATCATCGGCCTGCTGGCCACGCTGGACTCGCCGCAGACGCGCTTCATCTACAACGTCGCCGAATACATCACTGACCCGGCGGCGCACGCAAACGCCGCCATCATCGGCCAGCAGGAAGTCATCCATAACGAAAGCTACAGCTACGTGCTGGCCTCCATCGCCGGGCTGGCCGACCAGAACCGGGTGTTCGAACTGGCCCGCACCCACCCCACCATCCTGGCCCGCAACGCACCCATCATGGCGTCGTACGACGACTTCATGCGCGAGAAGACCGCTGAAACGCTGATCCGTTCGCTGATCCAGTCGTCGATCCTGGAAGGCATCAACTTCTATTCCGGATTCGCGTTCTTCTACAACCTGGTGCGACAGAACCGCATGACCGGCACCGGCAAGATCATCAGTTTCATCAACCGCGACGAACTGGCCCACACCAAGTTCATCAGCGAACTGATCCGCGCCATCATCGGCGAGAACCAGTCGCTGCAGGGCGACCAGCTCACCGCCTACG
Organism: Stenotrophomonas sp. 278; assembly: GCF_003935715.1. Classification (GTDB taxonomy): domain Bacteria; phylum Pseudomonadota; class Gammaproteobacteria; order Xanthomonadales; family Xanthomonadaceae; genus Stenotrophomonas; species Stenotrophomonas maltophilia_AH. The sequence continues at coordinate 6,230 of NZ_RHPP01000185.1, forward strand.
TGCACGACGCGTTCGAGCACGCCATTGCGCTGGAAACGCGCTGGACCGGTGAGGTGCTCGATGGCATCGACGGTATCGACGTGGACGAGATGATCCGCTATGTGAAGTACCGCGCCAACAAGATGGCCGGCATGTTGGGGATCGACAAGCTGTACAGCGACGCCAACGCCAACGTGATGCCGTGGATCAAGGCGTACGCCGACAACTTCACTGAAACCAAGACCGACTTCTTTGAAATGCGCAATGCCAGTTACAAGAAGACCAATTCAGACAACGGATTTGATGATTTGTGATCCAGCATTGCGCAGCCACGCAGGGCGTGGCTCTACGTCCGGTTCGTTCCCATGATCCGATTGCCGGACGTCCGGTTCGTCCCGATGTCTGACCCCCGTAGTGCCACGCCCTGCGTGGCAACCGCATGCAGAACTCAAACCATGCACATCCTGATCGCCTTCGCCTCGCTGAGCGGCAACACCCGTGAGGTCGCCCGCCTGCTCGCCGCGCACTGCCGCGGCCGCGGCC
>NZ_RHPP01000186.1 GCF_003935715.1 Stenotrophomonas sp. 278
CCCCGCGTCCGGCCCGCGACGGCGAAGCCCGCCGTGGTGGGCCCGGCAAGGGCCGTCCGCACGGCAACGGTCCGCGTCCCGGCGCGAATCCCGGCAGCGGCAAGCCGCGCTCGCGCGAGGACATCGACCTGGCCAAGGCCTATGCGATCCGTGCGCAGAAGGAAAAGGACGACCGCATTGAGGCCGAGCGCCTGAAGCAGGAAGAGGCGCGTGTGCGCCGCGAAGCCAAGGCCAGGCTGGACGAGCTGCTCAAAGACAAGGCGCTGAACGCCGAAGCCGCCGACATCGCCCGTCACTTCCCCTATGGCGGCAAGATCAAGCGCATCTACGTCACCGCCGACCAGTTGCGCCAGCTCAACGCAGGCGAACTGGGCGTGGTGCAGAGCAATGGCCGCTACCTGCTGGTCACCGCGGCGGTACTGGCCGAGGCAGAAGCGATCTTCGCGCCCGCCGTGGCACTGCGTGTCGATCCGGATGCGCCGGCTGCAGACGATCCGTATTCGGATCCCCAGTACCAGGTGCCTGACGACCTGGTCTGGTAACGGCACGACTGCGTGCAGCCACCCCGTCCGCAGTACGTCCCGCACATCGATGGCCTGCGCGCCATCGCTGTGCTGTCGGTGATCCTGTACCACCTCAAGGCCAGCTGGCTGCCGGGTGGCTTTACCGGCGTGGACGTCTTCTTCGTCATCTCCGGTTTCGTGGTGAGCGCGTCGGTCGACCGCCTGCCCCCGGTGGGCGGCTGGGCCGGCCTGGCGCGGTTCTACGCCCGCCGCATCCGCCGCATCGTGCCGGCGCTGGTGGTGTGCCTGCTGGTCACCGCGGTGTTGAGCGCGTTGTTCATTCCGGAGTCCTGGCTCAGCGAGACCAGCGACAAGACCGGGCGGCGCGCGTTTTTCGGGCTGAGCAACTGGGTACTGGCCAGCACCGGCAACGACTATTTCTCGCCACGCACGGAATTCAATCCGTACACGCATACCTGGTCGCTGGGCGTGGAAGAGCAGTTCTATCTGCTGTTCCCGCTGTTGTTCCTGGCATGGCTGCGCGCCGGCCGTGGGCGCATGCTGTCGCTGGCACTGTTCGCCGTGGCCACGGTCGCCTCGCTGATCTACGCGGTGCGGCTGGCCGGGCAGGGCGGGCAGGAGATCCAGGCCTTCTATGTGACCACCACGCGTTTCTGGCAGCTGGGCGTGGGGGTGCTGCTGTACCAGGCGATGGCGCTGGCCGGCCGCTTCGAGCCGGATCCTTCCGCGCGCGCGCTGAACTGGCGTTCGCCCCTGCTGCTGCTGGCGCTGTGTGCGTTGGGCTACGGTCTGTGGGCCGCGCGTCCCGGGCATTCGCCGTATCCCGACGGCCTGTGGCCGGTGGTTTCGACCGCGCTGCTGCTGGTGCTGCTGCAGCGCCATCCCGGCGGCTGGGCCGGTCGCGCGTTGGCCAGCGCGCCCATGGTATGGGTGGGCAAGCTCTCCTATTCGCTGTACCTGTGGCACTGGCCGGTCTTCGTGGTGTTCCGCTGGACGGTGGGCCTGGAGACCGGGGTGACAGCGACGGCCGCGGTGCTGCTGGTGCTGCTGCTGGCCTGGGCGTCGTGGCGCTGGGTCGAGCAGCCGTTGCGCCATGGCGGGCGTGGGCCGAACACCAACCTGCGCTGGGTGCTGCTCGGCGTCGGCGTGCTGGTGCTGGGGGCTGGGCTGCAGTCGGTACTGGCCAAGCATGGGCACCATGTTTCCTTGAGCACGGTCAGCCGCCATCCGCTCGACTGGTATCCCTATGCCAAGGGCCTCAAGCGCGAAGTGCCGGACTGCCGGGTGGTTGAGTCCAGCCTGCCGGTGGCCGGTGGCCAGGCGCGCCTGCTCGAGCGCGGCGACTGCGCGCAGGGCAAGGGTGTGGACCGGCACGTATTCGTCGCCGGTGACTCGCATGCGCTGGCCTACAACGAACTGCTGAAACGACTGGTGGTTGCCGAAGGCGGGCAGGTGCGGCTGTACGGCAGCGGCGGCTGCGCCCTGGTCGGCCTGCAGGGCTGGCGCGGACCGAATCCGGGCTGCGAGGCCTACACCGCCAACGTGCTGGCCGACCTGCTGGCCACGGCTCGCCCGGGTGACGTGGTGTTCCTGCCTGGGCTGCGGGTACCGCGTCTTTCCGACCAGTACACAACGTTCGATCCGGCGCAGCAGCAGGCTGAACTGGAAAGTGATGCAGCGGTGCAGGGGCGTGCGGCGGAAGTGGCCACGGCCATCACCCAGCTGCGTCCGCTGGCCGAGCGTGGCGTGCGTATCGTGCTGGAGGCCCCCAAGCCGGTTCTGCCGTCACCGCCCTTCCGGTGTTCGGACAGCTTCAATCGGCACAACCCGATCTGCGCCGGTGGCCTGACGATATCGCGCGAACGCATGGAGGCGCTGCGTGCGCCGGTGCTGGCAAGTCTGCAGCAGGTAGCCGACGCCTTGCCGGGCGCGCAGGTGTGGGACCCGCTGCCGACCCTGTGTCCCGGCCCGGTATGCACGCCGGATCACGAGGGAAAGCCTCTGTTCTTCGATGGCGACCATCTCAGCGGCTACGGCAACCGTGTGCTGCTGCCCGCGTTCCAGAAGCAGCTCGACGCGCCCTGACATCGCGTGCTGCGCCGCCCTGCGCAGCTATCGCCGCACGCGCCCCTGCCGCAACAGCGGCAAGCTGATGGCAAAGAAGCACAGCAGTGCTCCGGCCGCAGCGAAGCCGGCCCCGGCCAGGAAGGCAGTGCGGCCCTGGTCGATGTTCCAGAGCTGGCCCGCAATCAGCGCGCCCAGCACGCCGCCCACGCCGGACGAAAACCCGTACAGCAGGCCCTGACCATGCCCGTTGAGGCGGCCAGGGAAGTAGGTGGCCAGCATCTGCATTGCTGCCGCGAAGAAGGCCGCAAAGCCCAGCGCATGCGCGGTCTGCACGACCAGCATCACGGCCAGGTGCTGCGGAAACAGCGCCGTGACCGTCCAGCGGATCGCCGAGCTGATCAAGGCGATCAGCAGCATCCAGCTGGCGTCATAGCGGCGGAAGAACCGGCCGATGGTGAAGAACACGCCGACTTCGACCACCACGCCGATGGTCCACAGCAGGCCCAGCGTGGACGTGCTGTAGCCGAACTGGTCCATGTAGACCGAGAAGAACGTGTAGTACGGGCCAAAGGAAAGCTGCTCCATGAAGGCTGCCAGAAAGAACGCAGCCACCGCCGGCTTGCGCACGATCTGCCAGAAGCCGCTGGCATCGCCGTCGGATTTATGGAAGTTGCGCGCATAGCGGTTGGCGAACGAGGACGCCACCAGCAGGGCGAACAGCGGCAGCATCAGCCACGGCAGCAGGTCCGCACGGCTGCGGCCGTCTTCGCCCTCGATCAGCCAGCCAAAGCCCATCACCACCGCGATGAAGCCCAGCGAGCCCCAGACCCGGATCAGGCCGTAGCGATGACTGTCGTTGCCCAGGTGCGTGAGGGTGATCGATTCAAACTGTGGCATCACCGCGTTGTAGAAGAAGCAGAACACGATCATCGCCGGATACATCCAGGGCTGTGGCAGCGGCAGCAGGAACGCGCAGAATGTGAGCAGGGTCAGCACGCTGCCAATGCGCAGCCAGCGGATCGGGTGCGGCGAGGCAGCCGCGATCGAGGTCCATGTGCTGGGCGCGACAATGCGCGTGGCATACCACAGCCCCATCATCACGCTGATCGCAGTAACGCTCATCCCGCGCGAGGTCAGGAACAGCGACCAGTACGGGGTGAACGCGCCCAGCGCCGCGTAATAGAACAGGTAATAGCTGGAAAGGCGTACAACCGGAACGCTCATTCCGGATCGTAATCCAGGTTCGACGCCAGCCACCGCTCCACCTGCGCCCGCTCCACGCCCTTGCGGCGCGCGTAATCGGTCACCTGTTCCCGCGTCACCCGGCCGACCACGAAGTACTGGCTCTGTGGATGGCTGAAGTAATAGCCAGACACCGCCGCCGTAGGCAGCATCGCAAAGCTTTCGGTCAGCTGCATGTCGGCATTGCGCTCGGCATCGAGCAGGCGGAACAGCGTGCCTTTCTCGCTGTGTTCCGGACACGCAGGATACCCCGGTGCCGGCCGGATGCCGACGTACTGCTCGTCAATCAGTGCCTCGTTGTCCAGCGCCTCGCCGGTGGCGTAGCCCCAGTAGTCGGTGCGCACGCGTTGGTGCAGCCGTTCGGCCAGCGCCTCGGCCAGCCTGTCGGCAAGCGCCTTGAGCAGGATCGCGTTGTAGTCGTCGTGGTCGGCTTCGAAGCGCGCCACATGCGGCTCGATGCCGATGCCGGCGGTCACCGCGAATGCGCCGATCCAGTCCTGCTTGCCGCTGTCGGCCGGCGCGATGAAGTCGGCCAGGCAGAAATCCGGGCGCTCCACCGGCTTGTCCACCTGCTGGCGCAGGAAGTGCAGGGTGGCCGGTCCCTGTCCGGTCTGCAGCTGCACGTCATCGCCGACGCTGTTGGCCGACCACAGCCCGAACACGGCCTTGGCGGTCAGCCAGCGCTCGTCCACGATCCGGGTCAGCATCGCGCGCGCGTCGCGATACAGCTCGCTGGCCTGGGTACCCACGATCTCGTCGGTCAGAATGGCCGGGAACTTGCCGGCCAGCTCCCAGGCCTGGAAGAACGGGGTCCAGTCGATCACTTCAACCAGGTCGGCCAGCGGGTAGTCATCCAGCACGTGCAGGCCGGGCTGGCGCGGTTCCGGCGGCGTGTAGTCCGCCCAGCCGCCATCGAAGCGCTGTTCGCGCGCCTTGCCCAGGCTGACCAGACGCTTGGCATCACCGCGATTGCGGTGACGCTGGCGGATGTCGGCGTAGTCAGCCTCATTAGCGGCCACGAACGCGGCCCGCAGGTCCGGCGAGATCAGCGACTGCGCCACGCCGACCGCGCGCGAGGCGTCCTTTACCCAGATGGTCGGGGCCTTGTAGAACGGGTCGATCTTCAGCGCGGTATGCGCGCGCGACGTCGTCGCACCCCCGATCATCAGCGGCAGGGTGAAGCCCTGGCGCTCCATCTCCCGCGCCACATGGCTCATTTCTTCCAGCGAAGGCGTGATCAGTCCGGACAGGCCGATGATGTCGGCGTTCTCGGCGCGGGCCGCGTCCAGGATCTTCTGCGCCGGCACCATCACGCCCAGGTCGACCACCTCGAAGTTGTTGCAGGCCAGGACCACGCCGACGATGTTCTTGCCGATGTCGTGGACGTCGCCTTTTACCGTGGCCATGATGATCTTGCCATTGCTGCGCGCAGTGTCGCCGCTGCGCGCCTTCTCCGCCTCGATGAACGGCAGCAGGTAGGCCACGGCCTTCTTCATCACGCGGGCGGACTTGACCACCTGCGGCAGGAACATCTTGCCGGCCCCGAACAGGTCACCGACGATGTTCATGCCGTCCATCAACGGTCCTTCGATCACGTCCAGCGGTCGGGCTGCCTGCGCACGGGCTTCTTCGGTGTCCTGTTCCACCCATGCGTCCATGCCGTGAACCAGCGCATGGGCCAGGCGGTCCTTGACCGGCTTTTCGCGCCAGGCCAGGTCTTCGCCCTTGGTTTCACCTTTCTTGCCCTTGTAACGCTCGGCGATCTCCAGCAGGCGCTCGGTGCCGTCGGGGCGGCGGTTGAGGATCACGTCCTCGACGCGCTCGCGAAGTTCCGGGTCCAGCTCGTCGTAGATCGGCATCGCGCCGGCGTTGACGATGCCCATGTCCATGCCGGCGGCGATGGCGTGGTACAGGAACACCGAATGGATCGCCTGGCGCACGGTTTCGTTGCCGCGGAACGAAAACGAGACGTTGGAAACACCGCCGGACACGTGGCAGTGGGGCAGGGTGCGCTTGATGATGCGGGTGGCTTCGATGAAGTCCACCGCGTAGTTGTCGTGTTCTTCAATGCCGGTGGCGACGGCGAAGATGTTCGGGTCGAAGATGATGTCCTGCGGCGGGAAGCCAACCTGGTCGACCAGAATGCGGTAGGCGCGGGTGCAGATTTCCACCTTGCGCGCACAGGTGTCGGCCTGTCCGGTTTCATCGAAGGCCATCACCACTGCGGCGGCACCGTAGCGCAGCACCTTGCGTGCGTGTTCGATGAACAGCGCTTCGCCTTCCTTGAGCGAGATCGAATTGACCACGCTCTTGCCCTGCAGGCACTTCAGCCCGGCTTCGATGACGCTCCATTTCGAGGAGTCGACCATCACCGGGATGCGCGCGATGTCCGGTTCGGACATGATCAGGTTCAGATAGCGGGTCATCGCCTTTTCCGAGTCGATGAGCCCTTCGTCCATGTTGACGTCGAGAATCTGTGCGCCGCTGGCCACCTGCTGGCGTGCCACATCGACCGCTTCCTCGTAGCGCTCTTCCTTGATCAGCTTGCGGAACTGCGCGCTGCCGGTGACGTTGGTGCGCTCACCGACATTGACGAACAGCAGGTCCGGCGAAATGACCAGCGGTTCCAGACCGGACAGCCGCGTGTAGCGGACCGGCGCGCTCATGCGGCCCGCTCCTGCGCGGCCGGCAGGGCGCGCGGTGGCAGGC
>NZ_RHPP01000187.1 GCF_003935715.1 Stenotrophomonas sp. 278
GCCTTGGGACTGCCTGGGCCGGCCAACGGCCGGCGCTACCGCTTGGGTCGGGGTGTGCAGCCGGGCATGGCCCGGCTCTACAACGTAATCCGGCGTGGCCGGATTACTTCACGCGTGCGGAGTATTCGCCCGAACGGGTGTCGACCTTGATGACTTCGTCCTGGTTCACGAACAGCGGCACGCGCACCACGGCACCGGTTTCCAGGGTGGCCGGCTTGCCGCCGCCGCCGGAGGTGTCACCACGGACGCCCGGATCGGTTTCAGTGATCTTCAGTTCGACGAAGTTCGGCGGCTGCACGAAGATCGGAGCACCGTTGAACAGGGTCACGATGCAGGCTTCTTCGCCCTTCAGCCACTTTTCCGCGCCGCCCATGCCGGCCTTGTCGGCCTGGACCTGCTCGAACGATTCCGGGTCCATGAAGTGCCAGTACTCGCCATCGCTGTACATGAAGTTCATGTCGGTGTCGACGACGTCGGCCACTTCCAGGTCGTCGGTGGCCTTCATGGTCAGTTCGACCACGCGGCCGGAACGGATGAAGCGGTACTTGACGCGGGTGAACGCCTGGCCCTTGCCCGGCTTGACGTATTCGGTGTCCGTGATGACGGCTGGTTCATTGTTGACCAGGATCTTCATCCCGTTCTTGACGTCGTTCATGCCGACAGTGGCCATGCGGTAACTCCTGAATGGGCAAACGCCGCGCAGGCGCGGCGAGCCGGATAGAATGGAAAGCCCCACCGCTGCCGGTGGGATGTCACGTTGTTCTGCCCCCTATGATAACCGCAAGGCCCGCCTTTCATGCAGCTCTCCGCCACGCCCCTGCCCTCTCCCGTCCGCTGGCAGCAGCTGTGGCGTGATGCGGTCCGCGACCCGCGGGTGCTGCTCGCGCAGCTGGGGCTGGACCCGGCCGGGCTGCCGGTCTCGGACGAGGCGCTGGCCCAGTTCGCGCTGCGGGTGCCGCAGGGTTTCATCGCCCGCATGCGCCACGGCGACGCGGCCGACCCGCTGCTGCGACAGGTCCTGCCGATTACCGACGAGCTGCAGCTGGCCCCCGGGTTCACCCTGGACGCGGTCGGCGACGGGCTGGCCCGCAAGGCCACCGGGGTGATCCAGAAATACCGCGGCCGCGCCCTGCTGGTGACGACCGGCAGCTGCGCGATCAACTGCCGCTACTGCTTCCGCCGGCACTTCGACTACGGCACCGAGAATGCCGCCCGCGAGGGCTGGCGCGAGGCGGTGGACGCGATCGCGCAGGATCCGGACATCGACGAGGTGATCCTGTCGGGCGGCGACCCGCTGTCGTTGGCCACCCACAAGCTGGTCGAGCTGACCGACGCGCTGAAGCAGATCCCGCACCTGCGCCGCCTGCGCATCCACAGCCGGCTGCCGGTGGTGCTGCCGGAGCGGGTCGATGCCGACCTGGTGCAGTGGATCGCCAGCCTGCCGTGGCCGGTGGCGTTCGTGATCCACGCCAATCATGCCAATGAGTTCGACGCCAGCGTGGATGCCGCCATGGCCCGCCTGCGCGACGCCGGCTGCACGCTGCTCAACCAGGCGGTGCTGCTGCGCGGGGTGAACGACAGCCTGCAGGCGCTGCAGGACCTGAGCGAACGCAGCTTTGCCGGTGGCGTGCTGCCGTATTACCTGTACCAGGTGGACCGCGTGCAGGGCGTGGCCCATTTCGAAGTGGACGACGCCACCGCCAAGTCCCTGCACGCCCAGCTCACCGCGCGGTTGTCGGGGTACCTGGTGCCGAAGCTGGTGCGGGAGATTTCCGGGGATTCGAGCAAACGACCCGTGTAACGGGCGTTTGCGGCGACGACCAACGGTCGTCGCCTACCCGCGCGACCGAACATGCAACCACGGTAGGTGACGACCGTTGGTCGTCACGCCGGTGCGTTACCGCCCCGATTCGATCATCTGCACCACATCCGTCGCGCTGACCGGGTGGCTCAGCCAGTAGCCCTGGGCCAGGTCGCAGCCGCGCTGGCACAGCAGGTCGAACTGAACCTCCTGCTCGATACCTTCGGCGACCACGGTAATGCCAAGGGCATGCGCCATGGCGATGATCGCGGTGGTCAGGGCGAGGTCGTCGGGGTCGCGCTGCATGTCGGCGACGAAGCTCTTATCGATCTTCACCCCGTCCACCGGCACCTGCCGCAGGTGGCTGAGGCCGGAGAAGCCGGTGCCGAAGTCGTCCAGCCACACCTTCACGCCGGTGCGGTGCAGCTTGTCCAGAAGCGCCGCGGCCAGCATTTCGTCGCCGATCACCGCCGTTTCGGTCAGTTCCAGGTGCAGGCGCGAGGCCGGCAGGCCGGTTTCGCGCAGGCAGTCGGCCACCAGCGTGGGCAGCTCGCCACCGCGCAGCTGGCGCGGCGAAACGTTGACCGACACGAACAAACCCTCGCCGTCGCTGGTGAGCGGCCACTGGATGGCCTCCATGCATGCGGCACGCAGTACCTTCGGGCCGATCACTTCGATCAGGCCGCTCTGTTCGGCCACTTCAATGAACACCGACGGCGGAATGGTGCCGAGTGTGGGATGCTGCCAGCGCAGCAGCACTTCCACGCCGCACAGGCGGCGGTCGCGTGTGCGGAAGATGGGCTGGTAGACCAGCCGCAGCTCGCCGCGCTCCCAGGCCCCGCGCAGTTCCTGCTCCATGTGCACGCGGCGCTCCACAGCGTGGTCCATGGCCCGGCTGTAATAGCGGTAACAGTTCTTGCCGGCCATCTTGGCCTGGTACATGGCAATGTCGCCGTTCTTCAGCAGCGTGGTCGCATCGGCCGCGTCGTCCGGGAACAGGGTGACCCCGATGGACGTTCCCAGGAACAGCTCGCGTCCCTGTACCACCAGCGGCTTGCCCAGCTCGCGCACCAGCAGCTCGGCCAGCTGACGGGCGTTGGCGGCGACATCGCCGTCGCCGACCAGGATCACGAATTCGTCGCCGCCAAAGCGCGCCAGCAGGGCTTCGTCGCCACCGGCCTGGTGCACCGCCGCGCTGATGCGCTGGGCAAACTGCAGCAGCGCTTCGTCGCCGGCCTCATGGCCAAGCGTGTCGTTGACCCGCTTGAAGTCATCCATGTCGGCAAACAGCAGCGCCAACCGGTGGTTGGAGGCGCGCGCGGCCATCAACCGGTGATCGAGCGCCTCGCGGAACGCCAGGCGGTTGGTCAGCCCGGTCAGCGCGTCGGTATAGGCCATGTGCCGCACTTCGCGGTCGTGGCGGGCAATGGCCTCGCTCATCCGCGCGAACGCGCGCACCAGCTCGCCCACTTCGCCGGAACTGCTGCTCCGGTCCAGCTGCGGGCGGTAGTCACCGGCCTCGATCTGGCGGGCGGCCGCAGCCAGCCCACGGATCGGCGCGACCAGCGTGCGCTGCACATAGATGATCACCACCACGCCGATCACCAGCAGCAGGCCCAGCATCAGCAGCAGCCAGCCCAGGTGGCGCTTGCCGACCTGCTGCAGGCGGTCGCCGAGGGTCTGGTTGGCGCGCTGCTCCATGGCCTGGACGTCGTCCAGGGCCATGCCGACGCGTACCCCACCGATCCGCTGGTTGCCGACCATGATCGGCATCGCGTTGTCGAGCACCTTGGGCGACTGCTGCACCACCAGCGTACGTGCGGCCACCGCACCGGCCGCCAGCGGGTCCTGCATGGGCCGGCCGAAATCGGCCACGTCGGCCGAGCCGTCATGGATCAGCTTGCCGTCCTCGTCGAACACCAGCACATAGCGCACCACCTGCTGCCGCGAGGTATTGCGCACCAGCGCACCCACCTGCTGCAGGTCGTTGTAATAGAGCGGATTGGCCAAGGCATCGGACAGCTCGCGCGCCAGCGCCTCGCCCCGGCTGCGCACGCTGCGGTCGAACAGGTCATGGATGACCGTGCCGCTGAGGTGCTTGACCTCGTCCTGCATCGTCGCCTGGCGCCCCAACACCACGGCCACGATCGCCATCACCACCACCATCGCCCCGCCCATCGCCAATACAAAGCGGGACTGCATTCCAGAACCCAACGGCCTCATTCCACTTCCATCCGCACGCGTGTAAGACCCTGTTTCAATTCATCCATCCGGTGCTGCATCTGCGCATCCACCCGATGGAACCCGGACGTACCAAAAAACTTCTCAAGCGCCCCCTGCGCCTGCGGGTCCGACGCGGCCTGCAGCAGCACCTCCTGCAGCCGGTCGCGCACCTTCGCATCCAGCCCGGCGCGCACCACTTCCACCGCACGCGGGTAGGTCTGGGTACGGTACAGCACCCGGAAGTCGCGCCTGAAGCTGGCTGGCACCCGCTGCGGGTCAGACCAGTCCACGCTGCTGACCGCGCCGGCGTCGACCAGCCCCTTGTGCACGAAGGTGGCAATGTTGGCCTCAGAACGCGCAAAAACATAGCCCACGGTATCGGGCGCGGCCGCGTCACGGGCCGACAACAGGATCTCCGGGGTCAGCCCGTGCTGCAGCAGGGTCATCACCGGCACCAGGTAGGCGCTGGTGGACGCCACGTTCTGCAGCGCCAGCGAGTGACCCTTGAGATCGGCCAGCGCCCGGATCGGGCTGTCGCGGCGGACGAAGAACACCGTGTGGTAATCGCGCACGCCGCTGCGTTCGGTCAGCAGCAGCGGTTGTGCGCCACTGCGCAGGCCCAGCGCCACGGCGGTGCCGGTGGTTTCGGTAACCCAGTCCACCCGGCCGCGGCGGAGATAGCTGGCCATCTGCTGGGCATCCGGGGCCATCAGGATGCGGCCTTCGGTGATGCCGACATCGCGCATGCGCGGCACCACATAATCGAGCAGAGGCTGCAGCTGTGCATGGTGTGCCTTGGGATTGTCGCTGATCCGGCCCAGAACGAGCACGTGGCGCGACCCGGCCTGGTCGGGCGCGGCCTGTGCGGTACTGCCCATCATGACGACGACCAGACACAGCAGTCCGCCCTGCAACAGCCTTCGCAGCACCGGCAATCCCATCTGCTCCCCCCAAAGGAATCGAGACAGCCTACCCGAAAAAGTGTGACGTGCGTCAGGTCACGGGGGCTTATTTCTGCGCCAACCGCGCCATCCGCTGGGCATCGGCCAGGATGCCGCGCAGCAACCGTACTTCCTGCTCGCTCAATTCAGTGCGAAGGAACAGACGACGCAGCTTGCGCATGGCCGACTCCGGGGCACGGCCCTTGTGGAAGTCGATGTCGTCGAGGGTCTGGCCGAGCTGGCCGAACAGACCTTCCAGCTGGGCATGGCTGGCGGCCTGCTCACGCGGCTCGGCATCGCCAGCGACGGCTGCGGGAGCCGCGTCGAGGTGAGCCATGCGCAGCTCATAGGCCAGCACCTGCACGGCGGCGGCAAGATTCAGCGAGCTGAACTCCGGGTTGGACGGAATGTGTACGGCCAGGTGGCACAGCTGCAGCTCTTCGTTGGTCAGGCCGGTGCGCTCGCGCCCGAACACGAAGGCGACCTCGGCGGCGTCGGCGGCGTCACCGGCCTTGGCCAAGGCACGCTGGGCAGCAACGGCGGGCAGCAGCTCCTCCAACTGGACCCGGCGCGCGCGGGCGGTGCAGCCCAGCACCAGCCGGCAATCGGCAACGGCCTCGGCCAGGGTGCCCACCACCGGAGCGTCGCCGAGCACGTCCTCGGCCCCGGCGGAGCGTCGGAAGGCTTCTTCATCGAGGGGCTTTTCGGGAGCCACCAGCACCAGCCGGCCCAGCCCCATGGTCTTCATGGCGCGGGCGGCAGCGCCCATGTTGCCGGGGTGCTGGGTGCCAACCAGGACGAAGCGGATGCGGGTTGGAGCGGTTTGCAGGGACATGAACAGGCCAAACGCGAGAAGAACTGCGACAAATGGTAAACTGTGTCACCGGCCTGTGCGCCGGCACCGCTCTTTTCCCCCGCCAATCCCCCTCTGCCTTTCCGGGAGCTTTTCGCCATGCAGAAACCCGCCGTCACCGTCATGGTCAAGGCCGCCCGCCTCGCCGGCAACGTTTTGTTGCGCAACATCAACAAGCTGGAAGCACTGAACGTGGTGCAGAAGGGGCGCATGGACTATGCGAGTGAAGTGGATGCGGACGCGGAAAAGGTGATCGTCAAGGAACTGAAGCGCGCCTACCCGGAATACGGGATCATGGGTGAAGAAGGTGGTGTGCAGGCGGTGAACCGCTACATGTGGGTGATCGACCCGCTGGACGGCACCAGCAACTACCTGCGCGGCTTCCCGCACTACTGCGTGTCGATTGCACTGACCGAAAACGGCGAACCGACCGACGCGGTGATCTTCGACCCGTTGCGCAATGAACTGTTCACGGCCAGCCGTGGTGCGGGCGCGGTCCTGAACGACCGCCGCATCCGCGTGGCGGACCGCAAGGACCTGTCGGGCGCGATGATCCACACCGGCTTTGCGCCGCGTGAACGCAACCGCGCCAGTTCGCAGCTGAAGGCGCTGGACGCCCTGCTGGTGCAGGCCGAAGA
>NZ_RHPP01000188.1 GCF_003935715.1 Stenotrophomonas sp. 278
GGCCGAACACCGCGCGTGCGGGCCGCAGCGCGTTGGCCAGCTCGCGATAGTTCCAGGCGATGCCGCCGGCCGGATGGATCACGAACAACGGTGCCCGGCCCGCTTCGCCCTGGGCCAGGGTGATCAGCGGACCCAGCCCGTGATCGGGTTCGACGGCCGGCGTATCCAACCGCGCGGCCAGCGCCGCCACCGTGGGGTGTTCGAACACGCTGCCCAGGCCCGGGTCCTGCGTCCAGTGCTGCTGGATCTCCAGCAGCAGCCGCACGGCACTCAGCGAATCACCGCCCAGCGCGAAGAAGTCCGCATCCGCATCCACCGGGGCGGGCAATCCCAGCACCTGCGCAAACAGCTCGGCCAGCACCTGTTCGCTTGCCGTTGCCGCGGCGCGGCCTGCTACCACCTGCATCGCCGGCGCAGGCAGCGCATCACGATCCAGCTTCCCGTTCGCAGTGACCGGCCAGTGATCGACGGGCACGAACGCCGACGGCACCATGTAGCCGGGCAGGTGCTGCAGCGCGTGCTGACGCAGGGCCGCAGGTTCAATCGCCGTGCCGGAGACATACGCCACCAGCATCGCATCGCGCAGCAGCACCGCCACCCGGTCCACCGCCGGAACCGCGCGCAGCACGGCCTCGATCTCACCCAGCTCGATGCGCAGGCCGCGCAGCTTCACCTGATGGTCGCTGCGCCCCAGGTACTCCACGGCACCGTCGCGACGCCAGCGCGCCCGGTCGCCGGTGCGGTACATCCGCGTACCAGGCACATGCGGGTCGGCGATGAAGCGTTCGGCGGTCAGGTCGTCCCGCCCCAGGTAACCGCGGGCCAGCTGCACCCCGCCCAGATACAGGTCACCGGGCACGCCGTCGGGCACTGCGCGCAGCTGTGCGTCCAGCACATACAGACGGGTGTTCCAGACCGGGTAGCCGATCGGTACCGGCTGCGAGGTGTCCTCGGCAGCGGCCGGCCACCAGCTCACATCCACGGCCGCTTCGGTGGGACCGTACAGGTTGTGCAGCTGTGCCTGCATGCGCGCGTGGAAACGGTCGCGCAGCGCCGCATCCAGTGCCTCGCCACTGGTGAACACCTGACGAAGCGCAAGTTCCCGCGATTCCGGTACCGCCAGGAAGGCGTCCAGCATCGAGGGCACAAAATGCACCGTGCTGATCTTCGCGCTACGGATCAATCGCGCCAACGCCTGCGGGTCGCGATGCAGGTCCGGCGCGGCGATCACCAGCGTGCCGCCGCTGATCAACGGCAGGAAGAACTCCCATACGGACACATCGAAGGTCGCCGGCGTCTTCTGCAGCACGCGGTCGGCGGCGTTGAAGCCGTAGTGATGCCGCATCCACTGCAGACGGTTGACGATGGCGCGATGCTCGACCAGCACACCTTTCGGCTCGCCAGTGGAGCCGGAGGTGAAAATCACATAGGCCGCGTCGGCAGGCTGCACGCTGTCATCCAGCGCGCCCGACGCCTGGTTGCTCCAGTCCGCTGGCGTCAGTACCGGGAGGCCGTCGAAGCGCGCCGCCGCATCTGCATCGGCAAGCACGCACACCGGCTGTCCGATCTGCAGCACCCGACGCAGGCGCGCATCCGGATGCGACAGGTCCACCGGCAGGTAGGCACCGCCTGCACGCAGCACCGCCACCAGCGCCACCAGCAGCGACATGGAACGCGGCAGCGCCACGACCACGCGGCTTTCGCGCTTTACCCCCTGTGCCCGCAGCTGCAGTGCCAGCGCCCGGCTGCGTACTTCCAGCGCCGCATAGCTGAGCGATTCGCCCTCGAACTCCAGCGCGATGGCATCCGGCGTGGCCTGCATCTGCGCCAGCAACAACCCCGTCAGCGAAACATCTTCGACCGGATGCGTAGTGGCGTTGACCGCATGCAGCCACCGCTGCGTCTCATCCGGCGTGGCCAGCGGAATGCCCCCCATGCAGCCGCCCTCGCCCAGCACGCGCAGCCCCTGCGCCACGAAATGCGGCAGGCGCGCGGCATGCGCCGCCATCGCGGTGCGGTCGAACAGGGCCGGGTTGGCTTCGATCTCCAGCTGCAGGCCGGTCACGGCATCGCCGCGGAAGCCAAAGGTGATCTCGTCCACCGGCCCGGTGCCCAGAACCTCCAGCGTCGCCGTGGCCCCCTGCCACGGCAGCGGCCGATAGAACGGCTGCACGTTCACCAGCGGACCGTGCAGGCGATGCTGGCGGCCGACCCAACCCAGGTCGCGACGCAGCTGCTCACCCCGATAGCGGCCATGTCGACGTCCTCGCACCAGGTCACGCACGGTCTCGCGCAGGTACGCCTCCACGCTGTCCCCATCGCGTGCATGCGTCCGCAACGGCAGCACGTTCATCACCATGGCCGGCACCCGCGCCGAGGCGCTGCCCAGCCGCCCCATGCTCGGCACGCCCAGTACCGCTTCGGCCTGTGCGGTCATGCGCTGGCAATAGGCCGCCACCAGCGCGGTCAGCAGGTCTGGCCACGGCTGCCCGATCTGCCCGGCGGCGGTGTGCAGTGCCGCACACAAGTCGGCTGAAACCGGCCATACACCGCGCAGCGCATCCGCCGCAGGCGCAACCGCGCTGCCGGCCTCGGCCGGAACTGCATCGGACATGTAGCTCTGCCACCACGCCGCGTCGGTGCTGCGGCGCTCGCTGCTGCGATAGGTTCCGTCCTCGTCGAGTACGGGTGCCCAAGGCTGCAGGGCTGCCTGTGCCGCGTCCCCGGCATACAGCGCACAGACGCGCTCCCCCAGCAGCGCCATGCCGTAGCCGTCGGTGGCCAGGTGATGCACCCGCAGGTACCAGACATGCTGCTGCGGTCCCAGCACGAACAGGCGCTGCTGGGCGATGCGGTCACGTTGCGGGTCGACCGGCGTCAGCCGGTCCCGGTCCATGGCCTCGCGCGCGGCCTGCGCCGGGTCCGCTGCGCCGGACAGGTCTACGACCTGCAGGCGTGGCACGTGCACGGGATCCAGCCACTGCTCCGGCAGGCCATCGGCGCGCTCGGCGAAGCGCAGCGCCAGCGTGCTGGCCTCCACCGCCATCTGATCGGCAGCGGACACGAAGCGTGCGATGTCCAGCGCGCCATCGAACCACACCGCATGGGCAGTATTGAACGCAGCCGGTGCGGCCGCCAGTCGCTGCGCGTACCACAGACCGGTCTGTGCCTCGCTCAGGCCATGCCGGCGCGCCACGTCCTCGGCGGCCGCGACCGCATGTCCGCTCATGCCGGAGCCGTGCCTTGCAGACGCTGCACGACGTTCCACCACGCGCGCAGCGTGGTGTGCTCGGCCAGATGACCGAACTCGAGCGGAATGCCGGTGTTGCCCCAGGCCAGCACCAGCCCAAGCACGCGCATGGAGTCCAGTCCCAGATCCATCAGATGATCATCGTCGCCCACCACATCGGGGGTTTCGCCGAGCATGCCGGCAATGTCGGCGCGCATGCGCTCGAGGGTCAGCGGAGTGGTGTCGGTGGTCATGCCAGCTGCTCCAGCAGGGTATCGGTGGTCAATGGCACGCCGGTGGTGCGGGCGATCCAGTGCAGCGCCAGGTCATGGTCGGCGCGCGAGAAATCCGCCACCGCGTCGGCGGCAATGAAGGCTTCGATGTCACGCTGGAACGCCTCGCTCACCGTGGCGGTGCATCCAATATGCGCGTACACCCCGGTCACCAGCAGCTGGTCACGGCCACGTGCGCGCATCATCGTTTCCAGGTTGCTGCGTTGGAACGCGCTGTAGCGGTGCTTGACCAGCACATGGTCGCCGGCCGCAGGAGCCAGCGCGTCGATGATGGTTTCGTGTTCAGCGATGGCCTGCATGCCCGGACCCCACAGGTCCGCCTGCAGCCCACGGTCACGTCGATCCTGGTTGCCGCGCTGGGCGGTGTAGAACACCGGAATGCCGCGCTGGCGGCAGTGCTGCAGCAGGCGTGCGATGTTGGCGATGGCCGGTGCCAGCGGGCTGGCATCGACGGCGAACGCGGCCAGGAAATACTGCTGCATGTCATGCACCAGCAGTGCGGCGCGGTCGGTCTGCAAAGTCCACGGTCCACGCGGCGCAGGCAGTTCCGCTGCAACTGGCAGCGGATACGGAGCAATCTTCGGCAGCGCCATCAGCGCGGTTCTCCAGTCTGTTGCAGATGATGGTCGCGCAGCTGCGCACGCAGCTCGCGACGGCTGATCTTGCCGACGGCGGTGGTGCCAAATGCCGGCACGAACACTACCTGGTCGGGCACCTTGAACGCGGCCACGCCCCGCCCGCGCACCCACGCCTTCAGCTGAGCAGCCGTCGGCGCGTCGCCCTGGGCGATCACGAAGGCGCAGCTGCGCTCGCCCAGATACGGATCCGGAATCGACACCACCGCCGCGTCGAACACGGCACTGTGGGCGAGCAGATGGTCCTCGATTTCCTCGGCGGAGATCTTCTCACCGGCCCGGTTGATGTGGTCACCGGCACGGCCCTGTACCACCAGATAGCCGCCCGGCAGCTGCTGCACGCGGTCGCCGGTGCGGTAGAAACCGTCTTCGGTGAACGAACGCGCATTGGCACCGGGGTCGTTGTGATAGGCCCCGATGGTGTACGGCCCGCGCGTGAGCAGATGCCCCACTTCGCCCGGTGCCACCGGGTGGCCGTGGTCGTCCAGCACCAGCACTTCGTCGTCCGGCGAGATCGGCCGTCCCTGCGTGCCCAGCACGAGGTCTTCGGCATCATGCAGACGGGTGTAGTTGACCAGCCCCTCGGCCATGCCGAACACCTGCTGCAGCTGGCAGCCCAACCCATCGACCACGCGGCGTGCGGCTTCCGGCACCAGTTTGGCCCCGCCGACCTGCATCACCTGCAGGCTGGACAGGTCGTGTGCGCTCGCCGGAGCAGCCTGCGCCCACAGCAGCGCCAGCGGCGGCACCAGCCCTACGCAGGTGACCTGCTCGCGCGCGATCAGCGGGAACGCCACGTCCGGCCCGGGACCCGGGCTCAGCACCACCCGCGCGCCGGCATACAGCGCGCCGAGGAAACCGGGCGAGCTCATCGGGAAGTTGTGCGCGGCCGGCAGTGCGACCATGTACACCGTGCTGCGGTTGATCGCGCATATCTCGTTGCTGGCGCGCACCGAATACAGATAGTCGTCGTGGGTGCGGGGAATCAGCTTGGACAGGCCGGTGCTGCCACCAGACAGCTGCAGGAACGCCACCGACTGCGGGTCGGGATCGGGCGGCAGCGTGGCCGTGTCGCCGTCCAGCGACGCCACGGTCGCGAATTCCTCACCGTCACCGCTGATCAGCACGTGCTGCAACGCCGGTCGTGCGGCCTGCAGTTCGCGCGCCAGTGTGCGGTAGTCGAAGCCTTCGTACTGCGCGCTGGCGATGTAGGCGTTGGCCTGGGCCTTGTCCAGCGCATGGCTGACTTCGGTGAAACGGTGCGCTGGCAACGCATACACCGGAATCAGGCCGGCGCGGAACAGCCCGAACACCACCGCGATGAAATCGGCGGTATTGCCCAGCTGCACCACCACCCGGTCGCCCGGACACAGCCCGCGTGCGAGCAGACCGGACCCGATCCGCCCGGCGTACTGCCAGAGCTGCGCGTAGGTCAGCCGCACGTCGCCGCCAATCACCGCGACGTCATCGGCGTAAGCCTCGGCACGTGCGCGCAGCATCCCCGGCAGGGTTTCGCCCCGCCAGTAGCCGGCCGCGCGGTAACGCGCCACGCGTGCCGCCGGCCAGATCTGCGCCAGTGGCAGGCGCGCGTGCGCGTCGTTGGAGTGCATCATCATGAAACGTTTTCCGTTGAAGCCGCGTGGCCGACGCCCAGGGCGCTCAGCAGTGCGGTGAATTTCGCTGCCGTTTCGGCAACTTCGAACTCAGGCTGCGAGCCGGTCACAATGCCGGCGCCCGCGAACACCTGCGCGTGCGCGCCCTGCACGCGTGCGCAGCGGATCGCCACGTACCATTCGCCGTCGCCCTCGGCATCCATCCAGCCCACCGCACCGGCGTAGAAGCCACGTGGATTCGGTTCCAGCCGGCGAATGCTGTACATCGCATCGTCGCGCGGCGTGCCGCACACCGCCGGGGTGGGATGCAGCGCGGCCAGCAGCGTCGCCACCGGCGTGGACGGGTCGCGCAGGGTCGCATGAATACGTGTGCCCAGGTGCCACATGCTGGCGGTGGAATGCAGTTCCGGTGCCTTTGGTGCGCGGATGTCGCTGCACCACGGCGTCAGTGCTTCGACAATGGCCTCGACCACATAACGGTGCTCGTCATGGTCCTTGGCCGAACCCAGCAGTGCCTCGGCCGCCGCCGCATCTTCGACTGGATCCGCACTGCGGCGCGCCGAACCGGCCAGCGGATGCGAATACACCGTCCGCCCCTGCCGCGACACCAGCAGCTCCGGGCTGGCCCCCACCAGCCACGCCGGCGGCCGGCGC
>NZ_RHPP01000189.1 GCF_003935715.1 Stenotrophomonas sp. 278
CCGCGCTCGATGTGCAGCGCACCCGCGTCAGCACCGAGTTCGCCGCGCTGCTCGCCCCGCGCGCCGGCCAGGCCGCGCCCGATGCGCTTTCGAACTACTGGCGTGGCCTGCCCGAAGGCGGCAGCGCCGAGGTGCTGGCCGATGCCGGCTTCAGTGATGCGCACGGGGCCGACCAGTCGCTGCGCGACTTCGCCCAGTCCCACGGCGTGAAGTCGCTCTCCGACGCCGCCCGCGCCCGTCTGGACCGCGTGCTGCCCGCACTGCTGCACGCCGCCACCCGGTCCCCGCAGCCCGACGCCGCGCTCAAGCGCGTGCTCGGCCTGCTGCAGGCCATCCTGCGCCGCACCAGCTACCTCGCCCTGCTCGACGAGCAACCCAGCGCGCTTGCCCGCCTGGTTGACGTGCTCGCCCGCAGCGCGCTGCTGGCCGAGCGCCTCGCCGCGTATCCGCTGCTGCTGGACGAACTGCTCGACATCCGCGTCTCCGGTCCCATGCCCGACGAAGCCGCCATGCAGGCCGAGTGCAACGCCGCGCTCAATGTGGATGACCCTGAAGCCGCGCTGCGCCTGCTCAACGAAACCCGCCTCGCGCTCAGCTTCCGCATGGCCCTGGCCGCGCTGGATGGCCGCCAGCGCGCCGTCGACAGCACCCGCCAGCTGGCCCAGCTCGCCCAGGCCGTCGTCGTCACCGCGCTGCAGATGGCCGAGGCCGACATGCAGCAGGCGCACGGTGTGATTCCCGGCGGCCGCTTCGCCATCATCGGCTACGGCAGCCTCGGTGGCCTGGAGCTGGGGTTTGGTTCCGACCTCGACCTCGTGTTCCTGCACGACCATCCTGCGGACCAGGACAGCAGCGACGGCAAGCGCCCGCTCGACCCCGGCCGCTGGTACGCGCGTCTTGCGCAGAAGGTGATGGCGCTGCTCGGAGCCGTCACCGCCGCCGGCCGCCTGTACGACATCGACGTACGCCTGCGCCCGGATGGCGGCAAGGGTTCACTGGTGTCCTCGCTGGCCAGCTACACCGAATACCAGCGCGAGCGCGCCTGGACCTGGGAACACCAGGCCCTCGTTCGCGCGCGTGGCATTGCCGGCGATGAAAGCCTGCTGGCGGACTTCGAACGCGTACGCGCGCAGACCCTTGGCCGCGTACGCGACCGCGAGGTGTTGTTCGCCGATGTGCTGAAAATGCGCGCCCGCATGCGCACCGAGCTCGACCGCAGCGACGCCGGCCGGCTGGACCTCAAGCAGGGTCCTGGCGGGGTAGTGGACCTGGAGTTCCTGCTGCAGACCGGCGTACTCGCCAGCGCCGCCGAGCACCCGCAGGTGCTGAAGCCGCGCGATACCCCCAGCCTCATAGACGCCCTGGCCCAGATTGGATGGCCCCGTAGTGACACGCCATGCGTGTCAACGCAATCCCTGCATGAAGCCCACGCCGCCCTGCTCGATGTCGGCCTGGCCTGCACACTCGACCGCCGACCACGCATGGCCATACCCACACCCGCATTGGAAGAAGCGCAGCGGGTGATCACCGCAGCCTGCAACGCCGCCGGCCTCGAATTCACCGTCTCGAATTCACCGTAATGCCAGAGATGCGGGCAATGCCGGAAATGCCGGAAATGCCGGAAATGCCTGAAATGCCTGAAATGCCTGAAATGCCTGAAATGCCTGAAATGCCTGAAATGCCGGACCGGTAGGGTCGGACGACAGTCGACCGCCGATAACACCCGATCGGCGCTTTAACGCATGGACCCCGCCGGGCAAATGCCTCCGTTCCCCGGTCATGCCTCCCCGCGCGTTGAACCCCTACCGGCGGTCGACTGTCGTGCGACCCTACCGGTCAGGCTCCATCGCTCGGGATGTAAACCCCATCACCCCACCCGAGGTGCCATCTTCCACAACAACGCCCGGAACGGAGCCAGCAAAAAAACCCCGATCCCCAGCTTCACCGCCAGATCCCCCGCCGCCCAGCTCACCCACGGCAGGCTCGACCCGGCAAACGCAATGCTCCAGAAGATGCACGTATCCAACGTCGCACTGCACGTCGTCGCCACCATCGGCGCACGCCACCAGTTCCCCCGGCGCAGCCGGTCAAACACGGTGATATCCAACAACTGCGCCGCAATGAACGCCACGCACGACGCCACCGCGATGCGCGGCGTGGCAATCCACACCGAAAGCACCACCGCCAACGCAAAACC
The DNA here is from genome assembly GCF_003935715.1 of Stenotrophomonas sp. 278. Lineage (GTDB taxonomy): Bacteria > Pseudomonadota > Gammaproteobacteria > Xanthomonadales > Xanthomonadaceae > Stenotrophomonas > Stenotrophomonas maltophilia_AH. The sequence continues at coordinate 2,198 of NZ_RHPP01000189.1, forward strand.
CGCCCACGCCACCCGCCGCGCCGCCGCCGGCCCGAAGCGCCGGTTGATCAGGTTGCTGACCAGAAACGCCACCGGGTAGCTGAACGCCCCCCAGGTCAGCCAGTCATTGATCGGAAACTGCACCAGCACATTCGACAGCAGCACCACCGCACCCATCGCCAACACCGCCAGCAGCAGGCTGCGGGTGGTCAACGGGGCAAACACAACATCGGGGCGCGCAGACATGGCGAACAGGGGCGGGGTGGGGAAGGGGGGCGCATTATCCCCCAACCGGCGCACCGGGGCCGGATGTGGCACCGGATGCTGCCGTGGCTTTGGCTTTGGCTTTGGCTTTGGCTTGGCTCTGGCTGTGGCTCTGGTAGAGGCGGTCGCAAGACGCCTGCCCATAACGCCCGATCGGCGCTTTAACGCATGGGCCCCACCGGGCAAACCTATCCGACGCAGGTCATGCGTCCCCGGGGGTTGACCATTTCACGGCCGTCGTCTGTCGAGCGACACTACCAATATGAATCAACGTCCTTAGGACGTTGATTATAACAAGCTGGAACTTCCATCGGAACGGTCGCGTGTTACCGTTCATCCCGTACTCACTAGCATTCAATATAAAATCAACGTCCTGAGGACGTTGATTCGCAGATCAAAGCTCGAGGCCGGATCCCATGCCCACATCGCCCCCCGAAATCTGCTGGCGCGACGCCCTCGACCTCAAGCTCCGCGAGGAATACACCCTGCCCGTCATCAGCAACCACGCGCTGGCGGTAGAACTCTCGCGCCTCCTCTCCAAGCCCGACTACGCCGGTCGCCCGATCCGCCGGCCCGAGAACGGCCTCGTCCACGACACCTACCTCGCCGCGCGCAGCGCCCTCATCGAACGCGGAGCCCTGCTCCCGGAAGCCGGCCTACCCAGCACCCAACTAAGGATCCCAGGCCGCAAGGACGCAACTCCGGCCGAAGTCATGTGCGCCATCGACCCCTTCGGCCACGTCGCCTTCCTCAGCGCCATGGAATTCCACGGCCTCACCAATCGCCTGCCCAAGCGTCTTTACTTCGTCACCTTCGACATCGCCTCCTGGCGGCAGCACGCGCGTGACCGCACCGCGCGCGAACTCGGGCCACTGCTGTCGGCATTCGAAGCAGCCGATCTGCCGCCCCTGCAGTACACCCGCATCGCTGGGATCAACGGCGTCGCCATCGAAACGCTACGCACCAAGGACGCAGGCCACTGGCGAAACGCGATGAACAGTGCCCTTCGCGTGACTGGCATAGGCCGCACGTTCCTCGACATGATCCAGCGCCCCGACCTATGTGGCGGAATACGTCACGTGATCGAAGTTTTCGAAGAACACGCACAAGCGCACATCGCCGCCATCGTGTCCGAATTCAGTGCCAATGGCGGCAAGATTGATCGCGTTCGAGCCGGTTACATCCTCAACGACCGGTGTGCCATTGATCTCCCAGAAATAGATGCCTGGCATGTTGATGCAGCGCGCGGTGGCTCACGTAAGCTCGATGCACACGCCGCCTACGCGTCGGTGTTCTCGGAAAAGTGGAGCCTATCGATCAATGACCAGCTTGTTGCATGGCATCCCTGCCTGGGTCCGCGCTGCGGATGCCCGACAGGTTGTCATGCGGCAGGCGGTGCACTGCATTCTGGAATCGGTAGCGAGGACGCCCCGTCTGCGCAGCCTGCTGTGCATGAAGGGCGGCATTCTCATGGCACTGCACTATGAAAGCCCCCGTTTCACCACCGACGTCGATTTCTCCACGCCGGAACCCTTCACCGAGGACGTCGAAGAAGAGACATTGGCCCTCCTCACGCAGGCCCTGCCCAGCATGGGCGAAGTGCTGGGCTACGACGTGGACTGTCGCCTGCAGACTTACAAGGTCAAACCCAGTCGAGTTGGCACCTGGGTCAGTCTGAGCATGCGTGTGGGTTATGCGTTGAAAGGCACACCTGCCCACAAACGGTTGGTGGCCGGGCAGTCGCCGCATTCGCTCACCATCGACTTCAGCTTCCGTGAGCGAATTCCTGCGTCTGAAGAGGTGGTGATTGGCGACCACGGCCACCTTCGTGTCTATGGGCTCAGCACGCTGGTGGCCGAGAAGCTTCGCGCCCTGCTGCAGCAGCCGCTGCGGAATCGTAACCGGCGGCAGGATGTGTATGACCTGTACTACCTGCTGGAGCAGCGCCCCGCACTGGCGTTCTCGCCGTGGCAGCAGGACGTATTGGTTGATCTGCGCGTCAAATGCGAGGACCGTGCTGTGCCGCTTGGCAGGGATGCGTTCGACAACCCGGAGATCGCCGAACGCGCTCAGCGGGATTACGACACGCTGCAGGCCGAAGTGGAGGGCGAGCTGCCCGAGTTCGACGCCGCATTCGAACGGGTGCGCGCCTACTTCCGAGCACTGCCCTGGTGATTCAGGGGCAATGTCTACGCTTCCCGGTCATGCGTCCCCGGGCGTTGGCCGTTTCACGGCCGTCGTCTATCGACCGACGCTACCACCCGTCATGGCAACCGGGACGTGTGCCCGGTAGAGGCGGTCGCAAGACGCCTGCCGATAACACCCGATCGACGCATTAACGCATGTACCCCACCGGGCAGAGGCCCCCCCCCTCAATACGCCTCACTCATCTGATTCTTCGCCGCATCCGCCGTCGGCATGAACGCCAGGGTTTCCCCCTTCGCATTGGCCACCATCCACCCGGCACCGGCTTCGGTCGGGGTCAGGTCCAGCACATCGCCCACCTTCAACGTCTTGCCCGGGTTGTTCTCGCGTGCCGGCCACTGGATCACCGCAACCTCGGGCGATTCCGGGTTCCTCAATGCCACCTCAACGGCGCCATCGGCCGTGGTCTCCACCGTCTCCACCGTCAGCGGCGGCAGTGGCTGCGCCTTCGCGGCCTTGCCCTTGCCCTTCCCGTTGCCGGACTCGCTCAGCTTCTCCGAGCCCGCAAGAGAAGCGCCCAGCGTCAGCCACACCGGCGAGGTGACGATCGCCACAGCGACCGACGAGCCCACCATTCCGTAACTGGTCACCTTGTCGCTGAAACCTTCAGGCGGGTCACCCGCGTGAACCGGTGCGGCCACCAGCAGCGTTGCCAGTGCGGCGGAAATCAAAGAACTGCGCATCAGTGCGTCTCCCTGTTCGTGTGGTTCAAGGTTGCGGTGCCGCCATGCCGGCTACCGGCACGTGCGCCACGCTCAGCTCCTGCGCCAGCAGATCATGCTGCTGCAGGAAATCGAAAACAGATTCCACCCTCACCACCGAGTAGTTGCCGGAAATGCGCTCGCTGCCCGGGTGGTCGGTGGTGGCCGCATTGGCTGCGAAGAAGCGCGCACCCAGCCGCTTGCCCACGCCAATGTGCAGAATGCTGGGCTTGTAGCGGTACGCACGCAGGTACGACTGCGCCTGCCTGCGCGTGCTGATCGTGTTGCCCTGTTCGGCCTGCTGCATCGCCGCCACCAGCACCTCCAGCACCCACTGGTTGGAGTTCTGGTACTCCAGCGAGAACGGGAACGCCACCACGCTGTAGCGCGGCTCGTGCAACGCCTTGGCGGTTGCGCCGTCACCCGTAAGCAGCGTATGCAATGCCGCGCGCAGTTCCGGTGTGGGCACGCCCACGCGGATATCCGTATGCGTGCCGGTTTCGCCAATGAAATTGCCCAGCCCTTCGCGGAACAGGGTCGAGGTTGAAGACTTGCAGTGGTTCAGCAGATGCACCACGCGCCACTGGCCGTCGTCGTCGCGCAGTGCCAGCGCCAGGTGGCTGTGTCGCAGGCCGTATTTGCTCAGGTCCTGGCCACCGCGCGCCAGCAGCGCCACGTCCACGTCTTCCAGTGCGTCCAGGGATTCGGCCGTGGCCTGGGCCACGTCGAACATCGACGCCATCGAGGCCGGGGTCGGGTAGCGGGGCAGGCATTCGGGTGCGGCCAGGGCGGTGCCTGGTGCGAGGAGTAATGCCAGCAGCCAGATGAATTTACGTTCCATGTAGTAGTCCCCCAGTCGCGATCATACCGGTAGCGCCGGCCGTTGGCCGGCCCCCCGGGGGGGGGGGGCGGGCGCCACCCCCGCGGGGGGAACAACACGTACGAGAGCCACAAAGACGAAGTGTGGGG
>NZ_RHPP01000018.1 GCF_003935715.1 Stenotrophomonas sp. 278
CGGCCAGCGCGCCGCGCGTGCTCGATGCCCGCTTCTCGCTCGCCGACCCGCAGTCCGGCGCGGCCGCATACGCCCAAGGGCACATCGAGGGCGCCGTCCACGCCGACCTCAATCGTGATCTGGCCGACCTCGACAAGGTCGGCGAGGGACGCCACCCGTTGCCCGACAGCGACGCGTTTGCTGCCCAGCTCGGCCGTTGGGGCATCCGCCCCGACACCCCGGTGGTGGTCTATGACGCCGGTGACGGCAGCATGGCCGCCGCGCGGGCCTGGTGGATGCTGCGCCTGATCGGCCACACCCGGGTCGCGGTGCTGGATGGCGGCCTGGCGGCCTGGCAGGCCGCCGGCTACCCGCTGACCACGGAAGTACCTACGCTACCCGAAGGGCAGCCGTATCCCGGCCGCTTCGACCGCGCCCAGATCGCCTCGGTGGAAGAAATTTCCGCCCGCCTCAAGCATCCCCCCGGCTGGCTGCTGGATGCCCGCGCCGGTGAGCGCTTCCGTGGCGAAGCAGAACCGCTGGATCCGGTCGCCGGGCACGTGCCCGGTGCGGTCAACCGCCCGTTCGCGTTGAACGTCCATGAAGGACGGCTGCGTCCGGCCGCCGATCTGCGCGCCGCGCTGCAGCCGCTGATCGGCACGCACGACCCGCAGCAGGTGGTGCTGATGTGTGGTTCGGGGGTTACGGCCTGCCATCTGCTGCTGGCGATGGAAGTGGCCGGTCTGGCCGGCGCGCGTGTCTACCCCGGTTCGTGGAGCGGCTGGGTCAGCGATTCCACCCGGCCGGTCGCCACCGGCCCGTAGTGCCGGGCTTGCCCGGCAACCTGCAATGGCGGGTCAAGCCGCCAATGTCTGCAACCGCACCGCCGCCATCACCCGTGGCCACGGGAACAACGGGCCTGGGTCACGTTTGCGCGGCACCTGGCGCTCGGCATCATCGCTGGCTTCAACCTGCCGCGTATCCAGCGCCTCATGGCCGGCAATGAACTGCAGGCCAGGCAGGGTGTCGCACAGGTGCTGCAGCAGGTCGATCAAGGCGGCAATCTGCAAATCAGGGTAAGGCTCGTCCATGGCCTGGTGACGAGAGTCCAGCCAGTGCGGGTAGCGGCCGGTGTTGACCAGCTCGATCCCGATGGAGCGCGGGTTGAAGCCACTCACATGGTGCGCGGTACGTTCCAGTGGCACGTACTGGACGATGCTGCCGTCGCGGTCGATGTAGAAATGCCCACTGTTGCCGCTGCCGCTGTCATACAGAACGCGCTCCCCATACTCACGCGCCATCGCCAGGTCGGGCAGTTCGGTGCAGTGAATCACTGCCAGGTCGATGTCTTCGTGCGCCCGTTCGGCCAGCCGGTCCACGTAGGGCAGCGGCTGCGGGTCGATGCGGGGCGGGGCACGGTCAGACATGCAGCGATGCTAGCATTCACCGCATGAGCGCAACCAACGATTCCTTCCTTGATTCCCGCGCGGTAGCGGCATGAGCCGCGGCCACTGCATCCTGTCCCATGGCTTTGAAAGCGGCCCCGACGCCACCAAGGTCACGGCGTTGGCCGAGGTCGCCGAACGCCTGGGCTTCACCCATGAGCGCCCGGATTACACCGACCTGGATGCCCGCCGCGAAGTGAGCAGTGTCGGCGACGTGCGCGCCCGCCTGCAGCGGCTGATCGGTCTGGCCGCTGCCGCAGCCGCGCGTGGGCCGGTGGTGCTCGCAGGTTCCAGCCTGGGAGCCTACATTTCAGGCATTGCCTCGCTGCAGGTGCCGACCCAGGCCCTGTTCCTGATGGTGCCGCCGACCCGGATGGGGCCGATGCCGGCCCTGGATGCGGCTCCGGTGCCGATCAGCGTGGTGCATGCCTGGCAGGACGAGCTGATTCCGGCCGCCGATGTGATCGCCTGGGCGCAGGCACGCTCGGCACGGCTGCTGCTGGTGCAGGACGGTCACCGTCTGGAAAGCCACGTGGAGGCGTCCGCGCAGGCGTTTGAGGCGTTGTTGAAGGGGTTATGACGCCACCCGGGGGCGTTGCCGGGCGCTTGCCGCCGGGTCACGTACAATGCGCGGTCCGCTGACCTGTGTATCCGCCCCTGTGAAATTCTTTGTTTCCTGCGCCAAAGGCCTGGAGTATCTGCTCGCCGACGAACTGCTGGCGCTTGGCCTGCCCAAGGCCACCGCCACCATTTCCGGCGTGAACGCCGAGGGCGAGCTGGCGCAGGCGCAGCGGGTGGTGCTGTGGTCGCGGCTGGCCAGCCGCGTGCTCTGGCCCATCGCCGAGTTCGACTGCCCCGACGAAGCCTCCCTGTACCAGGGCGTCAGTGCCATGCCCTGGGAGCAGCACATCGCTCCGGAACTGACCCTGGCCGTGGACGCACACGTCTCCGGCACCGAGATCACCCACGCGCGCTTTGCCGCCCAGCGGGTCAAGGATGGCGTGGTCGACAGCCTGCGCGCGCAGGGCCTGGAACGCCCTTCGGTGAACGTGGAGTTCCCGGACGTGCGCCTGAACCTGTCGCTGCGCAAGGGCCGCGCCACGATCTCCATCGACCTCGGCGGCGGCCCCATGCACCGCCGCGGCTGGCGCATGGCGCAGAACGACGCGCCGTTGAAGGAAAACCTGGCCGCCGCCGTGCTGCTGCGCGCCAACTGGCCGAAGATCCACGCCCAGGGTGGCGGTCTGCTTGACCCGATGTGTGGCAGCGGCACGCTGCTGATTGAAGGCGCGTTGATGGCCGCGGACGTCGCTCCGGGCCTGCAGCGTCATGGCAGCATTCCGCCCAGCCGCTGGCTGGGCTTTGACCGTGACAGCTGGAAGGCGCTGCTGGCCGAAGCCCGCGAACGCGAGCAGGTCGGGCGCGCCGCGCTCAAGCAGGTGATCCACGGCAGCGACATCGATCCGCTGGCTATCCGCGCCGCGAAGGAAAACGCCGAAGTGGCCGGTGTTTCTGATGCCATCTGGTTCGGCGTGCGCGACGTCGCCGATGTCCAGGTGCCGCCGGAAGAGACCGGCTGCGTGGTCTGCAATCCACCCTACGACGAGCGGCTGGCGGCCGATGCCGTGCTGTACCGTCGCATTGGCGATGCGCTCAAGCGCGCCGTGCCGCAGTGGCGCGCCAGCCTGCTGTGCGGCAGTGCCGACCTGGCCTTCGCTACCGGCCTGCGGGCCAGCAAGAAGTACCAGCTGTTCAACGGAGCCATCGAGTGCGCGCTGATCGTCTGCGACCCGATCGCGGTACCGCAGCGCGAGAACAGCGGCGCGCCGCGTGAGCTCAGCGAAGGCGCGCAGATGGTGGCCAACCGGCTGCGCAAGAACATCCGCAAGTACAAGACCTGGCGCAGCAAGGCCCAGGTCACCTGCTACCGGGTCTACGACGCCGACCTGCCCGAATATGCCGCGGCCATCGACGTGTACCAGGAAGACGGCGGCGCCGGTCGTACCTTCCTGCATGTGCAGGAATACGCCGCACCGGCCACCATTCCCGATGTGGATGTGCGTCGTCGCCGCAACGAGCTGCTGTCGGCCGCGCGCGAGGTGTTCCAGGTGCCGGCCGAGCAGGTCGCATTGAAGTCGCGTGAACGCGGCAAGGGCGGCAGCAAGTACGGTCGGTTCGAGCAGCGCGGCGAGTTCATCATGGTTCGCGAGAATGATGCGCTGCTGCGGGTGAACCTGTTCGATTACCTCGACACCGGTTTGTTCCTCGACCATCGCCCGCTGCGCTGGCACATGGGCAAGGTGGCCGAAGGCCAGCGTTTTCTCAATCTGTTCTGCTACACCGGCGTGGCCACTGTGCAGGCCGCCGTGGCCGGTGCCGCGTCGACCACCAGCGTGGATCTTTCCGGCACTTACCTGCAGTGGTGCGCCGACAACCTGGCCCTGAATGGCAAGGGCGGCAGCCAGCACACGCTGGTGCAGGCCGATGCGCTGGCCTGGCTGGAAGCCGAGCGTCACCGGTTCGACGTGATCTTCTGCGATCCGCCGACGTTCTCGAATTCGGCCCGTGCCGAAGACTTCGATGTGCAGCGCGAACATGTGCGCCTGCTGCGGGCGGCGGTCAACCGCCTGACTCCGGAAGGCGTGCTGTACTTCTCCAACAACTTCCGTCGCTTCAAACTGGACGAGGACGCGGTGAAGGAGTTCGCGCAGTGCAAGGAGATCACCGCCGATACCATCGATGAGGATTTCCAGCGCAACCCGCGCATCCACCGCGCGTGGGAGCTGCGCCGTTACGGCGCGTGATTTACGTGCGCCACGACCAACGGTCGTGGCCTACCGTGCTCTACACGGGTCATTCGTTTCCCAGGCGCGTGGCGACGCGCTAATCCATACGGCGTGTCGTTGTTGTCGTGGCGCGGCACGACCGTTGGTCGTGCCGCCGGTTACATCACCGCAGCCACCAACCCCACCGCCGGCAATCCACACGCCAGCGGCTTCAACCAGCGCTGCCGCCACGGATACAACCCGAACGCGATCGGCAGCCCGGCAATGGTCAACGTGCCCAACCACAGCACCGGGCCCGCGGCCCAGCCATGATCTACCACGCTCAGCGCGAACGACACACACAGCAGCGCCCAACCCAGCACGCGCCAGCGCGTGCGCACAGTGGCCGTCGCCGCCGCCTTGCCATGCAAATCCAGCTGGTGCTTCTCCATCGCCAGCGACAGCGCGGTAAACGCAGCGAAACTCAAGGTCACGGCGAGCAGCATCATGCGCTGGCCTCCGCCGGCACCGGCGGTTTCGCCGCCGCCGCTGCAGCGGCCTGCCGCTTCTTCTTCTCAGCCGCGCTCAGCGCCGGCTGCCAGCGCTGCATGCGCAGGCCGCAGTAGGCCAGCATCGCGCCGAACGCCAGCATCATCAGGTCGAACCCGGCCAGCACCCAGTCGCCGGCCAGCAGGGTCACCCCAAGATGCGCGTTCGTGGTCAATGCATTCACCACTGGAACAAGTGCGAACAAGGCTGCACCCAGATAGAGCTGCGCCGCCCACATCATCCGCTTGGGCCACAGGAATGCCGCCAGCAGCGCCGCGCCCCAGGCGTAGAAGAACACATTGGCCTCGGCGGCCGGGCGTTCGGCCAGGCCCAGCGGCAGCAGGCGGTTGCCCCAGAAATAGGCGGCAAACGCGATCGGCAGACCCGCTACCGCGCCAATGTTGAGCGCGTCCACCAGGCGCAGGCCGAAGCCGGTCCTGCCGGACTTGGCATGCTTGGGCCGTTCCTTGACCGCCCACAGCACCACGCCGCTGGCCACCATCAGGCAGCCGACCAGGCCGGACAGGAAGAACAGCGCACGCAGCCCCCAGTCAGCAAAATGAGCCAGGTGCAGGCCGTACATCACGCCGCGGGTCTGGGTGGCACCGCCCGGTAGCGGGCTGGCCTGCAGCAGCTCGCCGCTGATGGCATTGAAGCGCAGCGAAGGCGCATCGCTCGACAGCCGGCGGCCGTCACGCTGGTAGACGTCGACCACCGCATTGGCCGCGCCAGGGTGGGAGACGACGAAACTGCCCACATCCGCGCCTTTCCATTCACGCCGCGCGCTGTCGAGCAGCTGCTGGATCGGGACCGGGGTGGCGCTGCCTTCGCCGGGCCCTTCCACGTCGGCCATGCGCGCGAAGGCTTCGCTGTAGAACGCCGCTTCGTCGTTCGGGTAGGCCTTGTTCATGCCCCACGGCAGGTACATGAACATCAGGGTGACGATGCCGGTGTAGGTGATCATGGCGTGGTACGGCAGGGCCATCACCGCGCTGACGTTGTGGAAATCCAGCCACGACCGCAGGCCTTTGTCCGGGCGGAAGGTGAAGAAGTCCTTGAAGATTTTCTTGTGGGTGATCACCCCGGTGATGATCGCAACCAGCATGAACATGGCGCAGAAGCCCACCAGATAGCGCGCCCACAGCACCGGGATGTAGTGCAGGTCGAAATGCAGGCGGTAGAAGAAGTCGCCGCCACGGGTCTCACGCGCGCTCACTTCGTTGCCGGTGTTCGGGTCAACCGTGGCATCACCGAAGCGGCCGCCGCCACGCCGGCGCTTCTGGCCCTCAACCGGCGGCTTCACCATCGACTCGGGATTGCGCCAGAACATGCGCATGGCGGGATTGCGCGCGCTGGGCAGGGTCACGTTCCACGATTCGGCCTGGGGGGCCTTGTGCTGCAGAAACGTGAGCGCACGCTGCGCGGCCACATCGCTGCTGACCGTGCTGCGCGGCAGCTCCGGGCGCATCCAGCGGCTGATCTCGTCGCGGTAGTAGCTGGCGGTTCCGGCCATGAAGATGAGCAGCAGCAACCAGCCCACCAGCAGGCCGGTCCAGGTGTGCAGCCAGGCCATTGACTGGCGGAATCCGTTTTTCATGCGCGGCCCTCCAGCAGCAGCGTGCCCAGCCAGAACAGCGCAGTGGGCAGGGCGATGCCGATCCAGGCGCGCAGCGCGGTGCGGGTGGCAAATGCCCACAGCGCGGCACAGGCGCACAGCAGGATGCCGACCAGCATGCCGGTCAGCACCGCCTGTGAGCGCACGCCGGGCATCGCCACGGCGAAGAACATCGAACAGGTCGCGGCCAGCGCGTAACCGCCGAAGATCGCCGCCAGGCTGCGGGAGAGCACGCCCAGCCAGGGGCGGGCGAAGAAGCGGCCCACAGGGGCGAGCCAGTGTGCGTCGGGCGTGCTGTCCACGAGGTCCTGCAAGGTCGATGTTCCAACGGCAATGGCCCACTGCGGGGCGCAGCAGGCAACAAGGGAGGCCATCCTTGGCCCAGCCACTGTTTGGCGCAGCGGTATCCCTGGAGCTTGTCCTGAGAAGTCGCAATCGACATCGCAGATCGCGGCGAATGATAGTCATTATCATTTCGTTCTTCAAGTCGCAGCGGGCATGTGTCATCGGATGTGTGGCGCAGCGTCATCTTCACGACATCGCACCTGAACAGACTGCGCCCCGCGCGGCAGAGCGGAGGGTCTGCACGCATTCCCCATTGTGTTGATCTGGAGTTGCGAGTGAAGCGTTGTGCGTTGGCCGTTGCCGTTGTGTCCGTTGTTTCTTTTGCTGTGGCCGCCGAAGGGCATGCCCAGTCCGCTCCGGCAGGGAATGCCGCAGCCCCCGCCACCCTGGACACGATGGTCGTCACCGGTACGCGCGGCAGCAACCGCACCCAGTTCGATACCCTTGCGCCGGTTGACGTGTTCTCGCAGGAAGAGATCCAGGCCATTGAATCGAGCGACCTCAACGACGTGCTGGCCCAGCTGGTGCCGTCGTTCGTGGTGCAGCGCATGCCGATGAACGACGGCCTGGTGTTCGTGCGTCCGGCCACGCTGCGCGGCCTCTCACCGGACCAGACGCTGGTGTTGGTCAACGGCCGCCGCTTCCACCGCTCGGCATTGCTCGGCGCGCGCGGCGCACAGGGTCCGGACCTGGCCCAGATTCCGGTGCATGCCATCCAGCGTATTGAAGTGCTGCGCGATGGTGCGTCGGCACAGTACGGTTCCGACGCCATTGCCGGCGTGATCAACATCATCCTTGATGACCGCGTCGGCGGTGAGGTCTCGCTGGGGCTGTCCGAATACAGCGAGGGTGATGGCCGCGGCCGAAAGGTCGGCGCACGCCACGGTTTCGCCCTGGGCGAGGACGGCAGCCTGTCGTTGTTCGCCGATTGGGACAAGTCCGATGCCACCTCGCGCAGCCGCCAGCGCGCCGATGCCATCGCCTTCCAGAACGCGCATCCGGAACTGGACGTACCAGACCCGGTGCAGCGCTGGGGCCAGCCGGACCTGGAGAACCGCCACGCTGGCTTTAACCTCAACCTGGCGCTGAACCCGAATCTGGACCTGTACGGCTTTGGTCTGTTCGGTCACAGCGAGGGCATGAGCGACTTCAACTGGCGTAACCCGGACGGCACCGCCTCGGTCTACAACCCCAGCGGCGTGTTCCCGGGCTGGGAAGCGCGTTCGCTGTATCCCACCGGCTTCAGCCCGCAGTACGGCAACGAGCAGGACGACCTGCAGGCCGTGCTCGGCCTGCGCGGTTATATCGGCGAGCGCTGGCGCTGGGACGTGAGCGCGTCGTACGGCCGCAACCAGATCGACTACACGCTGGACAATGCGATCAACGCCTCGTTGGGCCCGGACAGCCCGACCTCGTTCTATCTGGGGCGTCTGTCGCAGACCGAGAAGAACGTCAACGCCGACGTGGTCTATTCGCTGCCGGTGGCGGCGCTGGAAGGTCCGATCAACATCGCCTTCGGTGCCGAGGCGCGCGAGGAAACCTACGCGGTGAAGGCCGGTGACCCGGCGTCCTACGCGATTGGCCCGGGCGCGGCGACCGGTCTGGCCGGCGGTGCCAACGGCGCGCCCGGTTTCAGTGACACCAACGCCGGCAGCTGGAGCCAGCGCAGCCGTGCTGCCTACATCGACGTGGAGGCACCGATCACCGCGCGCTGGACGGTGGGTGCGGCGACCCGCTACGAGCACTTCTCCGCCTTCGGCGAGAGCATCGACGGCAAGCTGTCCACCCGCTTTGCGTTCACCCCGGACGTGGCGATCCGTGGCTCGGTCTCGACCGGCTTCCGCGCACCGACCCCGGGGCAGCTCTATACCCAGAGCACCCAGCAGGGCCTGGATACGGTGACGCTGCAGGTATTCACCACCGGCCGACTTTCTCCCAGCGATCCGCTCGCTGTGCAACTGGGTGCGCAGCCGCTCAAGCCCGAACAATCGCGTACCGCCTCGCTCGGCCTGACCTGGAAGACCGATGCCGGCTTCTCCGGCTCGGTGGATGTGTATGACATCAAGGTCACCGACCGTTTCAGCCAGTCGGCCGCGTACGCCGTGCCGGCCGGTACACCGAACCCGCTGCGCTTCACCTCAGTGAGCTTCTACACCAATGACTTCGACACCACCACCCGTGGTGTGGACGTGGTCGGCAGCTATGTCACCGGCGTGGGTGCCGGGCGCTTGAACACGACGCTGGGCTACAACTACAACCAGACCACCGTCGACAGCGGCCGCACCGGTGTGGCCACCAATGACAGCCAGCGCCGCATCTTTGAAGAGCGCCTGCCCGAGCACAAGGCCACGCTGAGCAGCCAGTATGAGATCGGACGCTGGAGTGTGCTCGGCAAACTGCGATACTACGGGGCATGGACCGACTCTTCCGGCAATGCCACCGGCGACATCTTCCAGCGCTTCGGTGCGATGAGCTTCTTCGACCTGGCAGTGAGCTACAAGGTCACCGACCAGCAGACCCTGCGCATCGGCGCGGACAACCTGTTCGACCGCTATCCCGACGAAGCCACGTTCCAGGCCAGCCGCGGCCTGATCTACTCGCGGAACGCGCCGTATGACACCGATGGCCGCAACATCTACGCCGAATACCGGATCCGTTACTGATGGACCGGCAACGACGTCATCTGCTGCGGGGGGCTCTGGCCCTGCCGCTGGCGGCCGGTCCGGCGGGCAATGCCATGTCGGCTGATCTGGCGGCGCTGCCCGCGGTGAACGGACGCACCCCGGTGCAGTTGGCCGGGGACGAGAGCTGGTGGGGCCAGGTGCGCGCGCTGTACGACCTCACCGACGAGGTCGTCATGCTCGACAACGGCTACTGGGGCGCGATGGCGCGCCCCGTGTTGCAGGCCTATCAGCAGGCCACCGCCACGGTGAACGCCGGCAATGCGTGGTTCGGGCGGCGGGCGTTCCCGCCGCTGTTCGAGCAGGCGCGCCTGCGGCTGGCCGAGGTGCTGGCCGTGGATGCGGACGAACTGGTGCTGACGCGCGGTGCCACCGAGGCCATGCAGGTGCTGATCGGCGGCTACCGCCGGCTGCAGCCGGGCGATACCGTGCTTTACGCCGATACCGACTACGACAGCATGATCGATGCGATGAAGTGGCTGCAGGGGCGGCGCGGGGTGAACCCGGTGCGCATCATCCTGCCGGAACCGTTCGATCACGACGGCATCGTGGAGACTTATCGGCAGGCGCTGGCACAACATCCGCGCACGCGGCTGCTGCTGCTGACCCAGGTCAACCACCGTAACGGCATGCTGCTGCCGGTCGCGCAGATCAGTGCGATGGCCCGGGCTGCCGGGGTGGATGTACTGCTGGATGCCGCGCATGGCATCGGCCAGGTCGACACTCCGCTGCGTGAGCTCGGCGCGGACTTTGTCGGCATCAACCTGCACAAGTGGATCGGTGCGCCGGTGGGTTTGGGCGCTGTATACGTAAAGCGGGGCAGGGTGCGTGACCTGGACCCGTACATGGGCGAAGCCGACGGCGACGACCTGCGTACCCGGGTGCACACCGGCACGGTCAATTTTGCTGCGGTGTTGGCGTTGCCGGTGGCGTTGGACCTGCACCAGCGCATTGGTGTTGCCAACAAGCGTGCCCGCTTGTTGCATCTGCGCAACCGGTGGCTGGATGCGCTGCGCGACGACGAGCGGTTCCAGCTGCTGGCCTCGCCGGACGAGCGCCTTGCCAGCGCCATCGCAGGCTTCCGCCTGCGCGGTCAGACCGGCATGGCGGCGAACGCCGCCACCGCCGAGCGCATGGTCAAGCAGTCCGGCGTGTTCGTCGTCCCCCGCGACGGCCTGGCATCCGGAGCCTGCCTGCGGGCTACGCCGGGCATTTTCAGCACGCCCGCGCAGATGGACGCGCTGGTCGTCGCGATCCGCGCGGTGGCAGGGTAGGTGTTATGCGGTGTGCGGCTGACTGAGTGGTTCGACGGTCAGCCGCACGCCCAGTGCGGTGAGGACGCGCTGTACTGTATCGAAGCGCGGATGCGCGCCCGGCTTGAGTGCCTTGTACAGACTCTCGCGGCCCAAGCCGCTGCTCTCAGCGATCTGGGTCATGCCGCGTGCACGCGCGACTACCTGCAAGGCGTCCTGGAAGTGCGTGGCATTCTGCGAAGCAAGGGCTTCAGTCAGATACACGGCGATGCTGTCATCGTCGGTGAGGTAATCGGCGGGGTCGAAGGGACGTAGGGTGTGCTTGGTCACGAGAAAGAACCTCTATGGCTATGGAACGCTATCGCCGCGCACATGACAGTTCGGTTGCCATCCGCCGGGCCTTCTGGATGTCCGACGCCTGACTGTCCTTGTCACCGGCGCACAACAGGAGGATCAACTGCTGACCTTGGCGGGTGAAGTAGACGCGATAGCCGGGGCCAACGTGAATTCTCAGTTCGCTGACGTTGCAACCCACTGACTTGACGTCGGCGGGACCGCCATTGACCAACCGTTGTATACGCTCGGCGATGAGTGCTCGTGCTCGGGTATCCCGTAGCCGACGCATCCAGCGTCCAAACGCATCAGTCGCCTGTATCGATGACTTGGAAGGCATTGTATCCATCTGGATACAATGGGCAAGTGGTCATCGATTGTCGATTGGCAGAAGCGTCAGCGCTTCGCGCAGGCCTGCGCCATGTCGGCCTGGACGTTGTCCGGGGTTTTGCGGCCGAAGATCTCGGCGATCTCGGATCGGGTCTTCAGGTCTTCGCACTTTTCAGGATCGACGGAACCATCAATGACGGTGCCACGTACCGGCTCTTGTCCCCGGCCGGCGGCCACCTGCTGCTGGCGACGTGCATCGTAGAGATTGCGCTGGGCCCGGGTCTTGTCGGCCCAGGTCAGGTTGGGATCGCGGGTGATCGGGCGGGTGACGCCGGTGTCCTGCTCGGGCGGGCAGGGCACGGTCTGGTAGATGGTCTGGCCTTTGTCCGCGCACTTGTACACGCGCTGGGCGTGAGCGCTGCCCGCCAGCGCGAACAGCGCCAGCATCATGATCGTCCGTTTCATGGGGCCCCCTGTGAGCCTGTGCTCTTCTGAATGGGCGGCAGAATACGTGAAGCCTGTCGCAAAAACACCCGGGCAAAGTGTCAACCGCAGTTCCCGTGCGGCACGACCAACGGTCGTGCCCTACCGATCGGGTATTTCACGGCCCCGGTAGCTCACGACCGTTGGTCGTGAGCGGGCTCACCAGTGCAGCCAGACTGTCAACGCATGCAGCGCCAGCCCGATCAGCCCGCCGACCAGCGTGCCGTTGAAGCGGATGAACTGCAGGTCGCGGCCCACGCTGAGTTCCAGCTGTTCGACCAGATGGCGCTCGTCCCAGCCTTTCACGGTCTGCGCGATGTGCGTGGTGACCCCCTCGCGCAGTCGGCTGGTGAGCCGTTCGGCACCGTCCATCAGGTGCTGGTTCAGCGCTTCGCGCAGTGACGGGTCGTTCTGCAGTGCCTCGCCGACCCCGCTCAGACTGCGCCGCAGGTGACCGGCCAGCGCGGAGTCTTCGCTGGACAGGTCCGCGCGCAGGGCGGCGTGGATGCGCGCCCACAGGCCCTGCACGTAGTCCTGCACAGCCGGGTGGTCGATCACACGCTGCTTGATCTGTTCGATCTGCGCGGCCAGGGCCGGATCCTCGCGCAGACGACCGATGTAGTCCGCCAGCCACGTTTCGTAGTCGCGTCGCAGCGGGTGCTCGGGTTCAGCCAAAATCTGCTGCAGCTCGCCGAGAATCGCATGGGCCAGGCGTTCGGCCAGGCTGTCGCCAATCTCGTCGATCGGCTTGACCCAGTTCACCGTGCTCGCCAGTTTGGGCCATTCGCGCTGGATGTAGCGCACGATCAGCTCGGAAGCGCGCTCCTTCACCGCCGGCCGGTCCAACCATTCGCTCACCCGGGTCAGGCCTTCGTCCAGCACGCGCTGGTGGCGGTTGTCGGCGGTGAGCAGGCCCAGCAGTTCGCCGGCGGTGGCGGCGGCATTCCATTGGCGTAGTTGCTGGATCACGAAGCCCTGGATGCTGCGGCGGACCGCGGCTTCATCCAGGAAATCCAGCGCCTGCAGCGCCCAGCCGCGTGCCATGTCGGCCAGCATCCGCGCGCGCGCCGGATCGGCCAGCCAGCTGCCGAGTCGGCTGGCCGGATCGAACACCTGCAGCCGTGCCAGCAATGCTTTCGGTTCAAGAAACTGGTCGCGCACGAACACGGCAAGGCTGTCGGCAATGCGGTCTTTGCTGTGCGGAATGATCGCGGTGTGGGGAATCGGCAGTCCCAGCGGCCGGCGGAACAGCGCCACCACCGCGAACCAATCGGCCAGCGCGCCGACCGCCGCTGCTTCGCAGAAGGCCGAGACCCACGCCCATATGCCGCGCTCGCCGTTGAGGTGGCTGATGACGAAGCCGGCCAGCATGGCCAGCAGCATCAGCAGCGCGATGGCTTTGAGGCGGCGCAACTGGGTGCGGCGCGGGTCGGGGGCGGAGATGGAATTCATGCGGCCAGTCTATCGGCCCCCAGATGATCGCGCCCTGCACGGGGCAGGGTGATGGGGTGACCGCCGCTTGAATGGCGCTGTGTGATGTCGCTTTTCGTAGAGCCGGGCTTGCCCGGCTGCTGTCACCGCGCGCGATTACACGCCGCGGGGCACGCCCGGCTCTACATGTGCCCATCTGGTTTTCCAGCGTCAGCCGTTTGCCGCGCGCAGCTCGGCCAGCTGCTTGCGCAGCGCATCGTTTTCCAGCGTCAGCGCAATCACCCGCTGGCGCAGTTCGGCCGGACCTTCGCCCAGCGCCTCCAGCGCCTCTGCAATCTCCGCCTCACGGCTGGGGTCGGTTTCGAAATCGGCCTCGGCCGTGGCCAGCACTTCCTGCACCGGCTTGCGCGGCTTGCGCTTGGCCTCGCGCACGCGCTTGGCCGCCTGCTTGAGCTCATCCTTGCCAGCCTGCGCAGCCGCGCGCTGCTCCTCTTCGGGCAGATCGGCCACCGCGGCGGCGGCGCTGATGGAGATCACCCCGGTCTTCACGGCTTCCACCAGTTCTGGTGCGGCCTGCTTGTGAATGCGCTCGATCATGCCTACCTGGCTGCTGCTCAGGCGCGCCTCGCGGGCCATGTCGGCGCGGCTGACCTTCGGTGCCGGTGCCCACGGCGGGCTGTCTTCATCACCGGCTGGCGGCGCTTCGGCGATCTCGCCGTCGCTTTCCTGCTGCAGCAGGGCCTGTTCGGCGCGATGTCGCTCGGCCAGGATGTCGCGCTTGCGCAGTGCCAGCACGCCACGCTGGAAATCGGACACGCTGCGCCGGCCCAGATGCTGCTCGATCATCCACAGGTGCACGTCGTCCATCGACTTGAAACGGGTGTTCTGCACGGTCTGGAACGGCAGGCCGTGCTTCTGGCAGATGCCATAGCGGTTGTGGCCGTCCACCAGCACGTCGTTCCACAACACCAGCGCGTCGCGGCAGCCTTCGGCCAGGATGCTGCGCTCGAGCGCTTCGTGCTCGTCTGCAGTGAGCGGGTCGATGTAGGCCTTGAGTTCTTCTTTGACGACGATTTCCATGCAATCCGGTACGCAGGCGGGACGTGACCCACCATTGTACCGGTCACCCGGTGGCCCGGATCATCTCGCCCAGGACGTCCACGATCCGGTCGATCTGCCCGGTGTCGATGATCAGGGGCGGCGACAACGCGATCACGTCGCCGGTGCAGCGCACCAGCAACTGGCCATCGCGGAAACAGCGTTCGAACACTTCATAGCCCCGGCTGCCGGGGGCATCCTTGCGCGGGGCCAGTTCAACCGCGCCGATCAGTCCGAAGTTGCGGATGTCCAGCACATTGGGCAGCCCGCGCAGACTGTGCAGGCGCGTCTGCCAGTACTCGCCCAGCTCGACGGCGCGGTCGAACAGGCCCTCGGCGGCATAGGTGTCCAGCGCCGCCAGTGCTGCCGCGCAGGCCAGCGGATGGGCCGAATAGGTATAGCCATGAAACAGCTCGATCGCCGCCGGCGGTCCCTGCATGTAAGCGCTGTGGATGGCGTCGGACACCAGCACCGCGCCCATCGGTACCGCCCCGTTGGTCAGGCCTTTGGCCATTGTAAGCAGGTCCGGGGTCACCCCGAAGCGCTGTGCCGCGAACGCATTGCCGACCCGGCCAAAGCCGGTGATGACTTCGTCGAAGACCAGCAGGATGCCGTGCTGGTCGCAGATCTCCCGCAGCCGCTGCAGATAGCCGGGTGCCGGCAGGATCACTCCGGCCGAGCCGGCGACGGGCTCGACGAACACGGCCGCAATGGTGGAGGCATCATGCAGCGCGATCAGCCGCTCCAGGTCCTCGGCCAGCTCGGCACCGTGGCGGGGCAGGCCGGGGCTGAACGCGTTGCGTGACAGGTCCAGGGTGTGGCGCAGGAAATCGGTGCCCGCCAGCAGGGGGCCAAACGCCTTGCGGTTGTTGGGCAGGCCACCAATCGACAGGCCGCCGAACCCAACCCCGTGATACGCCTTCTCGCGGCCGATGAAGCGGGTGCGCTGGCCTTCGCCCCGCAGCCGGTGATAGCCCAGCACGATCTTCATCGCCGTATCCACGGCTTCGGAGCCGGAATTGGTGAAGAACACATGGTTGAGCGAGGCCGGAGCCAGCGACGCCAGTCGCTGCGCCAGCACGAACGGCAGCGGCGTGCCCATCTGGAAGGTCGGCGCGAAATCCAGCTGCGCGGCCTGTTCCTGGATCGCCTGCACAATGCGGGGTCGGGCGTGGCCGGCATTGCAGCACCACAGCCCGGCGGCACCATCCAGGATGGGCCGGTCGTCGACGTCGTGGTAGTACATCCCTTCGGCGCGGACCAGCAGGCGCGGTGCCGCCTTGAACTGGCGATTGGCGCTGAACGGCATCCAGAACGCTTCAAGCGACTCGGGGCGCTGCTGCGACAGCGTGGACAGCGGGGACTGGACGGACGCCATTGGTCACTCCGGTGTTGAACGGATGCTCACGACTCTATCGCAGCCGCGTCACGGAATACCGTGACGGGCGCGGTATAACAGGGCGGGATTGCCCAGGCCGGAGGGCCGATGAACACCGTGCATGACAACGCGGTCCGCTCGCGGGCGCAGTGGCAGCAGCAGGCTGATGCGCTGCGCCCCCACGGCCAGGCCTTCATCGACGGTCGTTTCGTCGACGCCGCCGACGGCGCGCAGTTCGACTGCATCAGTCCGGTCGACGGCCGGCTGCTGGCGCGGGTCGCCGACTGTGCAGTCGCCGATGTCGACCGCGCGGTCATCGCCGCCCGACGCAGTTTCGAAGCCGGGCACTGGTCGCGCGCGACACCGGTGCATCGGAAGCGGGTGCTGCTGCGGCTGGCCGATCTGGTCGAGCAACACGCCGACGAACTGGCGCTGCTGGAGACCCTGGATATGGGGAAGCCGGTGCGCGATGCACGCGGCGACGACCTGCCCGGGGCGGTGCGCTGCCTGCGCTGGACCGCCGAGGCGGTGGACAAGGCACGGTGAGCGCGCCGGTGAGCCACTGGCCCTGCACATGGACGTGGACGTACTCGCCTTCACCGGTTCCACTGCAGTGGGGCGAACGCTGCTGCAGTGCGCCGGGCGCTCCAACCTCAAGCGGGTCTGGCTGGAGTGCGGTGGCAAGAGCCCCAATCTGGTGTTCGCCGATGCCCCGGACCTGGATGCGGCGGCCAAGGCGGCCGCGACCGGCATCTTCTACAACCAGGGCGAGGTCTGTACCGCCGCCTCGCGCCTGCTGGTGCAGCGCTCGATCCAGGCCGAATTCGTGCATCGGGTGCTGGCCCACGCCGAGCACATGCAGCCGGGCCATCCGCTGGATCCGCTGGCGTCGATGGGCGCGCTGGTGGACGCCGCACATGCCGGGCGGGTGCTGGACTACATCGCCCGTGGCCAGGCGGAAGGGGCGCGCCTGCTGCTGGGCGGAAAGCGCGTGGAGGTGGTGGCGGGCGGCAGCTATGTGCAGCCGACCGTGTTCGATGAAGTGGCGCTGCGCCTGGCCAATGACTCGGTGTACGGGCTGGCCGCCGGGGTTTGGACCCGCGACCTCGGTCGTGCGCACCGGGTGGCACGGCAGCTGCGCGCCGGCAGCGTGTGGGTCAACCAGTGGGACGGTGGCGACATGACCGCACCGTTTGGTGGCTACAAGCAGTCCGGGATCGGCCGCGACAAGTCACTGCACGCGTTCGACAAGTACACCGAGCTGAAGGCGACCTGGATCCATCTCGGCAGCTGAACATTCACGCCCGGCTGCACTTCGCGCCATTGCCGGCAGCCGGGCAAGCCCGGCTCTACGACGTCGCACGATCTGCCAAACGGGCAAGCCCGGCTCTACGGTTGCGCCTGCAACCATCCCACCGCGCGCCGCAACCTGCGTGGCAGAATCCGGCAGCTGCCTTCTTCCGTGTACCCGATGTCGACCACTGCTGCTGAAACGCCCGTCAATTCGCCCCGCCGTGTGCTGGCTGCCAGCCTGATCGGCACCACCATCGAGTTCTTCGACTTCTACATCTACGCCACCGCGGCGGTGCTGGTGTTCCCGCACCTGTTCTTCCCGCAGAGCAGCGAAGGGGCGGCCCTGCTGCAGTCGCTGGCGACGTTCGCAGTGGCCTTCATCGCGCGTCCGGTCGGCTCGGCGGTGTTCGGGCATTACGGTGACCGTATCGGCCGCAAAGCCACCCTGGTCGCAGCGTTGCTGACCATGGGCGTGTCCACCGTTGCCATTGGAATGCTGCCCACCCACGCCAGCATCGGCCTGGCCGCGCCGGCGCTGCTGGCGCTGTGCCGCTTCGGCCAGGGCCTGGGTCTGGGCGGGGAGTGGGGTGGGGCGGTCCTGCTGGCCACCGAGAACGCGCCGCCTGGCAAGCGCGCCTGGTGCGGCATGTTCCCGCAGCTCGGCGCACCGCTGGGTTTCCTGCTGTCGGCTGGTATTTTCCTGCTGCTTGGGCGGATGATGAGCGATGCCGATTTCCTGCAATGGGGCTGGCGTATTCCGTTCCTGGCCAGCTCGCTGCTGGTGGCGGTGGGGCTGTGGGTGCGTCTGAACATTCATGAGACCCCGCAGTTCCAGGCTGCACTGGACCGCAACGAGCGGGTGCGCCTGCCAATGTGGACGGTGCTGCGGCACCATCCGCTGACCCTGCTGCTGGGTACGCTCGGCGCGTTTGCCACCTTCGTGCTGTTCTATCTGATGACGGTGTTCACCCTGGGCTACGGCACCACGGTGCTGCATTACAGCCGCGAGCAGTTCCTGCTGATGCAGATGGTCGGCATCCTGTTCTTTGCCGCGGGCATTCCGCTGTCGGCACTTTACGGCGACCGCTGGGGCACGCGCCGTACGATGATCGTCGCCAGTGGTCTCATCCTCGGCTTCGGCGTGGTCTTCGCCCCGTTGTTCCAGGCCGGCAGCCCGTGGATGGTGGTCAGCTTCCTGTCGCTGGGTCTGTTCCTGATGGGTCTGACCTATGGGCCCTGCGGCACGTTCCTCGCGGAAATCTACCCGGTGCAGGTGCGCTACACCGGGGCCTCGCTGTCGTTCAACATCGCCGGCATTCTGGGGGCCGCGCCGGCCCCGTATGTGGCAACCTGGCTGGCCGAACGCTTCGGTCTGCTGGCGGTGGGTTACTACCTCTGCCTGACCGCGCTGGTCACCCTGGTGGCGCTGCTGGCGATGAGCCGGCGCGCCGCGCTCAGCCAAACAGCCGCTTGACCGTGCGGCTGAGCCAGCCGCCCTGTTCGTGCTCGCGGGCAAACTTGTTGAGGTGGGCCTTCACTGCCGGCGCGTAGGCCTGGTCGTCGCCGCGGATGTGGTTGAACAGCCAGCGCGAGAGCATGTTGCGCAGTTCGTCAGTGACGTCTTCGCCGGCCTGGAAGCGCATCCGGTACTCCAGCACGCGCTTGCCGAAAATCTCGTGCACGCGCTTGTGTGCCGCGCAGAACGGATAACCGGCTTCCTCCATCAGTTCTTCCTCGAACGCGAAGTGCGACATGGTGTAGTCGATCAGCTCGTCGATCACTTCGGCGACCGCCAACCGATGCATGCTGGTCTGCGCCGCGTGCAGATGGTTGAGCATCTCCACGATCCGCATATGCTGGTGATCGATGACGTCGATCCCCGTGTTGAGATCGTCCTGCCAGACCAGAACTGCCATGTCGCGCTCCCTGTGCGATTGCCTTCGGGAACCACTCTAGGCAGGGGTCTGCGCCCCTGCGTTGATCTGGATCAAGGCAGTGCTTCGGCAACCCGGGCGGGGGTGGCGGTGGTGCTGCTGCTGACCCGGTTGCGGCCACCGGCCTTGGCCAGATAAAGCTGGCGGTCGGCTTCAGAAATCAGCAGGTGCAGCGAGTCGCGCTGCGGCGTCAGGCAGCACACGCCGATGCTGACGGTCATGCGCAGGATGGTCGGACCCAGATGCACCTGCAGCGAAGCGATGCGCTGGCGCAGGATCTCGAAGTAGCCCAGCGCTTCGTCTTCTTCCAGTCCCGGCACCAGCAGGCAGAACTCCTCGCCACCAAAGCGGGCGGTCAGGTCCTGGTCGCGGGCGTGGTCGGCGACGGTGGCGGCCACTGCACGCAGCGCGTCGTCGCCGGCCTCGTGGCCATAGGTGTCGTTGATGTGCTTGAAGTGATCGATGTCGATCATCGCCACCGCGACCTTCTCGCCGCTGTGCTGCAAGGCGGGCAACTGGCGCTGGCTCTGCTCCAGGAAGCAGCGGCGGTTGGGCAGGCCGGTCAGGAAGTCACGCGTGGCCAGGTCCTGCAGGGTGCCGATCAGCTCCAGCTGGTCGACGTTCTGCGAAACGCGGCAGAAGAATTCCTCGCGCGAGAAGGGCTTGCGCAGGAAGTCATTGGCACCGTTCTTGAGGAAGCGCGGGATCAGGGTCTGATCGGTGTTGCCGGAAATGCCGATCACTGCCACCTTGTCGCGCGAGCGCAGGGTGCGCAGGCGGCGGGTGAACTCCACACCCTCCATGCCCGGCATCTCCTGGTCCACCACGGCCAGGCGGATGGCGGGGTGGGCTTCGATCGCCTTGAGGCCTTCGGCCCCGTCTGCGGCTTCGTACACATCGTGCCCGTACATGCGCAGCAGCGAGGCCGCGTACATGCGTGCGGACATCGAGTCGTCCACCACCAGCGCCGCGATGCGGCGGTTGCGCTCCAGGCGCTGCACCAGCCAGACCAGGTAGTCCACGCTGCCGGGGGTGTTCTTCAGCACGTAGTCGATGATCTGCTGCTGCAGCACGCGTTTGCGCAGGTCTTCGTCATAGACGCCACTGACCACCACGGTGCGCAGCCCGCGCGAGAGGAAGTACTCCACCACCTGGTCGCGGTCGCCGTCAGCCAGCACCAGCCCGGTCAGGACCAGGAACCAGCCGTCTTCCTCGTCCAGCAGGCGACCGGCCTCGGCCAGGCTGGTGGCCACCGAGACCGGCAGCTCCAGCCGCTGCTCGATGGCTTCCTTCAGCATGGTGGTGAACGTGCGCGAGTTTTCCACCAGCAGAATGCGCTGGGGAAGTGCATCACCGGGGCTGCTGTCAAAAGCGCCCTGCAACAGTGCCGGCATGTTTGGTTCGCTCGATTCCGGGTGGGTCAGGTTTGGTAGCGGCCAGACAGCGGGGGACTTTAGGGGCAAATTCTGAATCTGCGCAGGCTTTCACATTTCTCACCCAGCCTCACCGAATGTGTCACGTGTCGCGTCGGGACGGGCCATGCCCGTCCGGGACGTATCACCGGGCGACCCGCAGCCACACATGGCGCGGCTCTACAGCTGCTCCGGCAATTCGACCGACCACACCGGCACTTTGCCGTCGTCGTACAGCACCAGCGAAAAGTGCGGATTTCGATAGATGACAATCGGCACCGCGTCCGGCGAGGTCTTCAACCGCCATGACGGCAGCGAGGTACGTGCGGAAACCGTGCCTGCCGGAATCGCTCAGAACAGATGACCGGCGTTGGCGAAATGCACCAGCACCCGGCCACTGACGTCCTTTACCTGGTAGTACGTGATCTCGTCGCTCACGAAGCCGCACACACGTAAGTTGTCATCCGCCATCAACTGATCTGCCTCCGGATCTGCATCCGATTCCCCCGCAACCGACATTGCTGTGGTCGCTGCGTGAAATAAAGGCTAATGGCGTGTATGGGCTGACGGCTTTGACACGATTCTGATATTTTGGGATCGCGGCGAACGCGGAAGCGTTTTGGCGACATCACCGCCAGTTCTTCAGACGAACGGCCCATCGAGCAGAGCTCCATGGGCCTTAGTGTTGACGCATATCAGTGGGAGGGCGCTCGAAGGATGTCCGCCCATGGCGTTCATTCAGGTGGTTTCGTATCAGCTGAGAATTCTAATCGAACGGACTATTCTTGAGAGTCGAGGTTGTCGACAAAGTACTCGAAGCTGTACGAGTGATTTGACGCTAGATCGCGTGCATCCACAGCCAGCTTGCGCGCGTCTTCGGGGAGCGCAAAGTGAGCTTCGTAGTCGTCAGCGCCTTTGGCGAGGAAATCATTGAAATGTGTCACTTCATGAAAGATGGTCCGTGACTTCGATCCTGTGGCTATGCCTGGACCTATCGGGAGTTTGAAGAACTTGGGGCAATAGTTGATGACGTGGGCCGAGTCGGGATCCACCCACGCAATTACCCTGTCCGCTATGGAGTCAGGACAGTTGCACGATGGTGGTGAAAGCATGCCGAAGCGGCTCGCGGTCGACGACAGCACCTCCTTGATCCTGAGGTTGGTCGGGTTTGGCACATTTGGATCCCCGTGGATACCAAACCACGTGGTGTAACGTGGTGTCTGGTTGAAGGTGAGATAGGTGCCATCTGGCCCGAGGTTGAGTTCGTAAAGTCCCTCGACGTATTCCTGAGCGCCGCGTGCGATTTGTGCGGCGATGGGCAACGCTTGAGTTACCGCCAGTGTTTTGTCGGGGGGGCAAGTGGCTCGAGGGTGCAGATGATCGTTTGCAGTTGAGCCTGAATCTCTGCTAGGGGCGGCGTCGGTCTTCAAGAGAATGCTTGGGGACTCGGTATAGATGGAGGTGTCTCCGTCAGGGTGCCGGGAGTGGTTCTGCTGCAGCCCGTTCGGTCGACTCTGTTCGAATCCACGTGGAGTTACTTGATAGTGTGTGTTCGGCTGGAGGCGATAGTTCTTCGAAAGATTCACCTCAATGACCGTCTCGTCGCCGGGTTTGAGGGTGATTCGAGATGTGCGCGCCTCCGGGCTCAAATTTACAACTACGCCAGTGTAGGGAGCCGATGAACCGGCCGAAGAGATGACCTGAAATGCGTTATTCCAAAGGCGGCCATCTGGCATGGTCCTGGGGAGGTCTGCCTCACGGATAGAGACGTCGTCATTGCCTGTGTTTGAGTACTTCACTATCAGAATGACGTCCAACGACGCGCCGTCACGTGCGTGTTCTACTGATGCAACGGCTTTGGCGAGTGCGTCTCCGGACGATAGCGAAAGCGCTGTAAGGGCAACGATACAGCGAGCAAGTGTCATCAAGAATCTCTTACCAGGTGGAAGTAGTGGGCGGCGTGGTCTAAATGTCAGGAGCTGAATTGCCGTCGCCGTCGCGTGAAGCAAAGGTTAAGTTCCTGTCCCGCTGGCGGCTTTGAAAAGATTCTGATATTCGCTCACCCACTAAGGCAGCGCCGGCACCCGCACCGTTTCCTGCATTACCATGCGGATGCAGCCACCCCGGCATTCGATCCGACCCCCATAAGCGCGAATCCGCGCACTCAAGCGCTCAATCGCCAGCACCGTGGTCGCGGCGCTGATCGTCTGCGCGGGGTCCAACAGGCGCAACGTCATCACCAGCCCCTGCATCTGCCGTTGTTGCCCGCAACGCACCCGCACCCGCAGCTGGCCCGGCTCGCGCTCCAGCAGCAACGACACTGCATCGGTCAGTGTGCGGTAGGCGGCCAGCTGCAGATCCACGCTCAGCCGACACGGATCGCCGCCGAAGCGCGGCGGCAATACCCGGTAGCTGCGTTCCCATTCCTGCCCGATGCCGCCGGTCTGCAGCGCCAGGTAGAGGCCGATCTGCTCCAATGCGGCCGGGTACACCATGCTGGTCTGCGCGCGGAACTGCCTGGAACAGACTTCGGCGGTGTGCAGCAGGCTGTCCGCCAGACGTGCGTAGCCGTGTGCCTGCAGCCACTGCGCCATCTGCGCGTGCGACAGGTCGATGCCTTCGCCGACCCGGCGCATCTGCTGCGCACGGTGGCGCAGTGCGGCTTCGCTGGCATGCAACGCAGCGCGTGACTGCGCCAGGACTTGCTGTTCGCTGCGCGCGCGCGTGCGGTATTGCCGTTGGTAATAGCTGAGGCTGGCTCCCAGACTGAGCAGCGCCACGCCGTACAGCGACAGGTGCTGCTGCCAGGCGTAGGTGCTGGCGTCGAAGGAGCCGGGCAGGCCGGTGCTGTGCATGCTGAAGGCGGTGACGATGCTCCAGAACGGCACCGCGATGGCCGCACCACGCCAGCCGTGCAGCACCGTCAGCGCAATCGCGGGCAGGGCCATGAGCAGCAGCAGGCCCGCACGCAAGGGGGCGACATCGGCCGGCAGCAGTGCGGCGGCCACGCCCATTCCCAGCAGCGTGCAGGCGGCTGCGGCGCTGCGCGGGGCGATCCGTCGCGACCACCCCGTGCCTGCTCTGCGCCGGATCCACAGCAGTGCGAGCGGAGCCAGGGTCAGGATCGCGGTGAAGTCGCCAATCAGCTACACGGTGGCCTGGTGCAGTACCGGCACATCCGGCGGCGTGGGCCATAGCAGGTGGATGGAGAGCAGCTTCAGTACGCAGGTTGCCGTGGCGGCCAGCGCCGCCACCGACGGCAGCCACAGCTCGTTGCGGGCGGCAATCATGCGGCGATGCAGGTGCACCACGCCCATCACCGCTGGCATCAGCACCGCCGAACCGGCCACGGCCCAGGTCAGTCCGTAGGTGTCCACCATCGGCGCGCGCAAACGCACGAAGTACGCGTACTCACCCAGCAGCAGATACGGCCACAACCGCGGCGGTACCACGATCAGCGCGGCCACCCGCAACCCGGCCGGCAGGAAGAACTGGTCCACCGAAAGATGCCACAGACCCCAGCAGGCCACGGCATACGCCGCGGCCAGTATGAGTCCTTGCTTCACATTGCCTGACGTCATGTCGCGTCCTGTCTTTCCGTTCCCGGGTCACCACAGCACATCGCGCAGTTTGTACCAGGACATCGCCGCTACCAGCAGCGGGGTACGCAGCAGCGGTCCTCCCGGGAAGCGACGGTGCGGAATGCGGGCGAACGCGTCCAGTCGCTCATTCTGCCCGGCAATGGCCGCCGCGATCACCTCGCCGGCCAGCCCGGTCGCCGCCACGCCGTGTCCGGAAAAGCCCTGTGCGAAGTACACGTTGGGGGTCAGTCGCCCCCAATGCGGGGCGCGATTGCGGGTGATGTCGACGAACCCGCCCCAGACCTGCTCCAGCCCGACGTCGCGCAGCTGCGGGAACACCTGGTGCATGCGTCGGGTCATTACCCCGCGCAGTCCGGGCGGGGGCAGGGCGGAGTAACTGGCGCGGCCACCGAACAGCAGCCGATGGTCGGCACTGAGTTTGAAGTAGTCCAGCGCCCAGCTGACATCGGCCACCGCCATGTCGTTGCTGATCAGGCTGCGCGCGCGTTCCTCGCCCAGCACCGGCGTGGCTCCGATATAGGTGCCCACCGGCATGATCCGCGATTCCAGTTCCGGGGCGATGCCGGCCAGCAGCGCATTGCCGGCAATCACGACGTGGTCGGCACGGACGCTGCCTTCCGGGGTGCGCAGTTGCGGCCGGGGTTCGCGCAGCAGTTGCTGCACGGGGCTGGCTTCGTGGATGACGACGCCGAGACTTTCAGCCGCCCGGGCCAGGCCCTGGGCGTAGGCGAGCGGATGCAGATGGCCGCTGCCCACATCGAACATCGCCCCGCGATAGCGCGGGCTGTCCAGTTGCTCGCGAAGTTGCGCCCGGCCCCACCACTGCAGCGGGTAATCGTAGTGCTCCACCAGCCGCTGCATGCCCCGCCGCAGCTCACGCTCCTGGCGGGCATTGATCGGCACGCTGGCATGCCCGTCGCGCCAGTCGCAGGCAATCTGGTAGTGCTGCAGGCGTCGGCGCAGCAGGGCCATGCCCTCGCGCGAATAGTCGAACAACGCGCGTGCATGGATCTTGCCGACCAGCCGCTCCAGCGTGTCCACCTCACAGCCATACCCCACGATGGCCTGGCCGCCATTGCGCCCGGACGCTCCCCAGCCCACGCGCTGCGCTTCCAGCACGGTCACCCGGTAGCCGCGCTCGGCCAGCGAGAGCGCGGCAGAAAGCCCGGTGTAGCCTGCGCCCAGTACGCACACATCGGCCTGGGTGTCGCCGCGCAGCGCAGGGCGCAGGGGCACGTCCGGCACGCTGTCGGCGTACCAGCTGGACGCATGCGGCTGCCCGGCGGGGCGTGCCAAGGTCATGCGACAGGGGCAGGGGAACGGCTCATGGCCACAGCATGCCAGCAACTGACGCGAAGGGGAGGTCAGCGGGGCGATGCTTGCCTGGCTCGCCCGGCCGGGGTTACCGTGCGGGACATGACCACCCGACCGCGCCCGCGAAAACCCGCCACTACTGCGCGCAGGACCGCCGCATCGCCGGCACCGGAAGAGAGCGCGTTGCTGCGCTGGCTCAAAGAGCGCCGCATCACCGAGGTGGAATGCCTGGTACCCGACATCACCGGCAATGCGCGCGGCAAGATCATTCCGGCCGACAAGTTCTCGCACGACTACGGCACGCGGCTGCCCGAGGGCATCTTCGCCACCACGGTCACCGGTGAATTCCCCGACGACTATTACGAGCTGACCTCGCCGTCGGACTCGGACATGATCCTGCGACCGGACCCCGACACCGTGCGCATGGTGCCGTGGGCCACCGATCCCACCGCGCAGGTCATCCACGACTGCTACACCAAGCACGGCCAGCCGCATGAGCTGGCTCCGCGCAACGTGCTGCGTCGGGTGCTGGACGCCTATGCCGAGCTCGGCCTGCGCCCGGTGGTCGCACCGGAACTGGAGTTCTTCCTGGTGCAGAAGAACACCGACCCGGATTTCCCGCTGCTGCCTCCTGCCGGGCGTTCCGGCCGGCCGGAAACGGCCCGGCAGTCATACTCGATCGACGCGGTCAATGAATTCGACCCGATCCTCGACCTGATGTACGACTACTGCGACGCGATGAAGCTGGACGTGGACACGCTGATCCACGAGTCCGGCGCAGCGCAGCTGGAAGTGAATTTCACCCATGCCAATGCAATGGACCTGGCTGACCAGGTATTCCTGTTCAAGCGCACCATGCGCGAGGCGGCGATGCGCCACGGCGTGTACGCCACCTTCCTGGCCAAGCCGATGGAAACCGAGCCGGGCAGTGCCATGCATATCCACCAGAGCCTGCTGCGGATCAGCGACGGGCACAACGTGTTCAGTGGTGATGCGGGCGGTGAGGAGTTCAGTCCGATCTTCGGCCACTATCTGGCCGGCCTGCAGAAGTACGTGCCGATGGCCATGGCATTCTTCGCGCCCAACGTGAACTCCTATCGTCGGCTGGTATTCGGTGAAGTCTCGCCCAGCAACGTGCACTGGGGCTTCGACAACCGCACCTGCGGCCTGCGTGTTCCGATGGATACCCAGGAAAACATGCGCGTGGAAAGCCGCTTCGCCGGCTCCGACGCCAATCCGTACCTGGCCATGGCGGCGACGCTGGCCGCCGGCCTGCTGGGCATCCGCGAGCAGGGTGCCCCGACCGCACCGGTCAGTGGCAGCGCCAAAGAGCTGGGCTACGACCTGCCCCGTTCGCTGGGCGAGGCGCTGGACGGCCTGGAAGGGTGTCCGGCCCTGCAGCAGATGCTGGGTGAGCGCTTCTGCCGCGCCTATGTGTCGGTCAAGCGCAAGGAATACGAGACCTTCTTCCGGGTGATCAGCTCCTGGGAGCGTGAGTTTCTGCTGCTGAATGTGTAGCCGCCGGCCTTCCGGGCTGGGAAAATGCGTACCTGGCCGTTAGGCTGACCCCGTTCCTGCCGGTCCACCCGGTTCCCCCACTTTGCTTCGACCCGTGGAGACCCCGATGAAGCTGCGAATCCTGAC
This sequence comes from Stenotrophomonas sp. 278, assembly GCF_003935715.1. Taxonomy (GTDB): domain Bacteria; phylum Pseudomonadota; class Gammaproteobacteria; order Xanthomonadales; family Xanthomonadaceae; genus Stenotrophomonas; species Stenotrophomonas maltophilia_AH. The sequence goes on from NZ_RHPP01000018.1 coordinate 26,885, forward strand.
CCTCGGCATTGCCGTTTCCCTGCTCAGCGCCTGCGGTGGCGGTGCCAAACAGGAAGACAGCAAGGTGCTCAACGTCTACAACTACAGCGACTACATCGCTGAAGACACCATTCCCAATTTCGAGAAGGCCACCGGCATCAAGGTGACCTACGACGTGTTCGACAGCGATGAAATGGTGGAAACCAAGCTGCTGGCCGGCGACAGCGGCTACGACGTGGTCGTGCCGACCTTGAACTTCTTCGGTCGCCAGATCCAGGCCGGCGTGTTCCTGCCGCTGGACAAGAGCAAGATCCCGAACCTGGCCAATCTTGATCCGGAAATGATGAAGCGCATCGCGCAGCAGGATCCGGACAACAAGTACGGCGTGCCGTACATGATCGGCACCACCGGCATCGGCTACAACGTGGACATGCTGAAGGAGCGTTTCGGTGGCAGCACCGACATCGCCAACAGCTGGGACCTGGTGTTCAAGCCGGAAAACATCGCCAAGATGAAGGATTGCGGCATCACCCTCCTGGATACGCCGGCGGACATGATTCCGATCGCACTGCACTACCTCGGCGAAGATCCGCACAGCCACGATCCGGCCACCATTGAAAAGGCCGCCGCGCTGCTCAAGAGCATCCGCCCCTACGTGCAGAACTTCCACTCCTCCAACTACGTGGGTTCGCTGGCCAACGGCGGCACCTGCCTGGTGGTGGGCTGGTCGGGCGACATCATCCAGGCCCGTGACCGTGCCGAGGAAGCCGACAACGGCGTGACCGTGGCCTACTCGATTCCGAAGGAAGGCGCACCGCAGTGGTTCGACATGCTGGCCATTCCGAAGGATGCCAAGCATCCGGAAGCCGCGTACGCCTTCATCAACTATCTGCTTGACCCGAAGGTTGCGGCGGCAAATACCAATTTCATCCACTACGCCAACCCGGTGAGTGCGGCCACGCCGCTGGTGGACGAAGGCATCCGCACCGATCCCACCATCTACCCGCCGGCCGACGTGTCCGCGAAGATGTTCACCTACTCGATCAATCCGCCGGAAGTGGACAAGCTCTATACCCGCCTGTGGACCGAGGTGAAGACCGGTCGGTGAGGACGCAAGGCCCATGGGACGCTGTTCCATGGGCCTGATTGCCGCACACCGGACATCACGCTTCGCCATCGCTTTTCACCTGTTGTCTGCACCCGCTCCCCTACCGTTGCGTATGGGGCGCACGCGCGCCTCGCCTCCCACGAGCCAGCCGCGACGAGACGATGAGCGACAAGCCCCCACGGCACGACGCCGATCCCGAACAGACTACCGAAGATGAGAAGGCGGACAGCGAGCAAAAGCCGTCGCCATTGAAAAACCCCAAAGTGCGCTGGACCCTGATCATCCTCGGCGTGGTGGTGCTGATCGGGCTGCTGGCGTGGCTGGTGTACCACCTGCTGGTGGGCCGCTATCTGCAGGACACCAACAACGCCTACCTCCAGGCCGACGCAGTGGCGGTTGCGCCACGGATCAACGGCTACGTCACCGAAGTGCTGGTGCAGGACAACCAATGGGTCAAGGCCGGTGAACCGCTGCTGCGGATCGATCCGCGCACCTATCGGGCCACGCTGGACCAGGCCGAAGCGGTGATCGCGGTGCGCGAGGCAGACATCGCTGCGGCCCAGGCGAATGTGCAGGGGCAGGGCGCGTCACTACAGCAGGCCCGCACCCAGAATACCGCCGCGGCCGCCAGCCTGGCGTTCGCCAAAGCCGAGGTGGCGCGCTTTGCGCCGTTGGCTGCGTCCGGCGCAGATACCCATGAACACATCGAGAGCCTGCGCCACGACTTGCAACGTGCCCAGGCCCAGTTCGACGCGGCGCAGGCGCAGATCAGCGGAGCCCAGAGCCAGATCGAGGCCAGCACCGCGCAGCTGGAACAGGCCCAGGCCGGATTGAAGCAGGCCCAGGCCGACGCGGACCAGGCGCGGGTGGCGTTCGAAGACACCGAACTGACGGCACGCATTGATGGCCGCATCGGCAACAAGACTGTGCAGGTCGGTCAGTTCGTGTCCGCCGGCACCCGCACCATGACCGTGGTGCCGGTGGCCTCGCTGTATCTGAGTGCGAACTTCAAAGAGACCCAGGTGGGTCTGATGCGTCCGGGCCAGCCGGCCGAGATCAAGGTTGACGCACTGCCGGGAACCACGTTGCACGGCACGGTGGAAAGCATCTCGCCGGGCACGGGGGCGCAGTTCGCTCTGCTGCCCCCGCAGAACGCGACCGGCAACTTCACCAAGGTGGTGCAGCGTGTGCCGGTGCGCATCCGCGTGGATGCCGGCGAGGAAGCACGCAAGGTGCTGGTACCCGGCATGTCGGTCGAGGTCACCGTGGATACCCGCAACGCACGTGACGCGCGCGAGCGCACCGAGCAGGAAGCCGAGGAAAGGGCGGCGAAGTGAGCGCGACTGCCCCCAGCGCCGCTGCTGAAAAAGCCGACGCGAGTGCCTGGCTGGCGGTGGCGGCAGGCACCATTGGTTCGTTCATGGCGACGCTGGATATTTCCATCGTCAACGCCGCACTGCCGACCATCCAGGGCGAGGTCGGGGCCAGCGGCACCGAGGGCACGTGGATCTCCACGGCCTTCCTGGTCTCGGAAATCGTGATGATTCCGCTGACCGGCTGGTTCGTGCGTACGTTGGGGCTGCGGACCTTCCTGCTGATCTGCGCGACGTTGTTCACTGCGTTCTCGGTGATGTGCGGCCTGGCCGACTCGCTGGCGATGATGATCGCCGGGCGGATCGGCCAGGGCTTTGCCGGCGGTGCGCTCATTCCCACCGCCCTGACCATTGTCGGCACGCGGTTGCCACCGGCACAGCAGCCGCTGGGCACCGCGCTGTTTGGCATGACGGTGATCCTCGGGCCGGTGATCGGCCCGTTGCTGGGCGGTTGGCTGACCGAGAACGTGAGCTGGCACTATGCCTTCTTCATCAATGTTCCGATCTGTGCCGGCCTGGTGGCCTTGCTGCTGCTCGGTCTGCCACACGAAAAGTCGGACTGGGGCGGCCTGCTGCGCGCCGACTGGCTGGGCATCCTGGGCATGACCGCGGGCCTGTCGGCGCTGACCGTGGTGCTGGAGGACGGACAGCGCGAGCGCTGGTTCGAGTCCACGCTGATCATCGTGCTCAGTTTCGTCTCGCTGATTGGCTTTGCGTTGCTGGCACTCGCGCAGTTCACCAGCCGCGAACCGGTGATCCGCCTGCGCATTCTGTTCCAGCGGAGCTTCGGCGCGGTGTTCGTGATGGTGATGGCGGTGGGCATGATCCTGTTCGGGGTCATGTACATGATTCCGCAGTTCCTGGCGGTGATTGCCGGTTACAACACCGAGCAGGCCGGCTACGTGTTGCTGCTGGCCGGGTTGCCAACCATCCTGCTGATGCCGTTGATGCCGAAGATGCTGGAAACAGTCGACGTGCGCATCATGGTGTTCGCCGGCATGCTGTGTTTTGCGGCTGCCTGTTTCGTCAATCTGGGCCTGACCCCGGACAGCATCGGACCGCATTTCGTGGTGGGCCAGCTGCTGCAGGGCTGCGGATTGGCGCTGGCGATGATGGCCCTGAACCAGGCGGCGATCACCTCGGTCCCTCGCGAGTACACCAGCGATGCGTCGGGTTTGTTCAACGCGGCGCGCAACCTCGGCGGCTCGATTGGCCTGGCCATCATCTCCACGTTCCAGGAGCGGCGCATGACGCTCCATGTGGATGCCATCGGCAGCAGTGTGACCGCGAACTCGCCGATCGCGCAGGATGCGCTGCAGCAGTATGGCCAGCAGCTGGGCGATGGAGCCCAGGTGATGGCGGTGCTGGGTCAGGAAGTGCAGCAGCAGGCGCTGGTGATGGCCTACAACGACCTGTTCTGGATCTTCGGCGGCATCGTCGTGCTGACCTTCCCGCTGGTGTTTCTCCTCAAGCCCTTGCCGAAGGGCGTTCCCATGGCGATGCATTGATGACCGTGAGACCTCTCCACCCATTGCGCACCCTGTTGGTGCTGGGGCTGCCGCTGGCGCTCGGTGCCTGCATGCTCGGACCGGATTACGTGCGGCCGGACGTGGCGCAGCCCGCTGTCGAGCAGCCACAGCTGCCCCGCGCTGCCGATGCGGGCGTCACGCCCGCTGCGCCACCGAGCCAGTGGTGGCTGCAGCTGCAAGACCCGGTGCTGGATGAACTGGTGGACCAGGCGTTGCGCAACAGCCCGAACCTGCGGGTCGCGCAGGCGCGCCTGCTGGCGTCGCGCGCACTGGTCAAACAGCGGCGCGCGGAACAGCTGCCCAGCGTCGGCGCGGTGGCGGCCTACACCAGCATCCAGATGCCCGATTCGTTGACCGACAGCGTGCGCGGTATCGGCGAAAGCGTGGCCCAGGCAGCGGAAGCCAACGGTCGCCCGCAGGAGGCCTCACAGATCCGCCAGGAGCTGGGTGACGTCAGCCTGGACGCAGAGCTGTACATCGCCGGCGTGGACGCCAGCTGGGAGCTGGATCTGTTCGGACGTCGCCGGCGTGCGGCCGAGCAGGCGCACGCCGAGGCCGAGGCCAGCCTGGCCGAGCTGGCCGATGCGCAGGTGCAGCTGGCGGCCGAGGTGGCACAGGTGTACCTGGGATATCGCAGCACCCGGGAGCGGCAACGGCTGGCCGACGACAACATCGCCGCGGCCGCGCAGAGCGTGGAACTGACCCGTCAGCGACGTGCCCGCGGCGCGGACTCGGACCTGCAGGTGGAGCGCGCGCTGGCCCAGCTGGAGCAGCAGCGTGCCGAGCTGCCGGGGTTGAAGGCGCAGGCGCTGGAGGCACGTGACCAGCTGGCGCTGATGACCGGCCGTGAGCCGGGTGCCCTTGATGCCGCGCTCGCGGCGGACCGTCCCTTGCCGATGCTGCCCGCCGTGGTGGCGGTCGATGATGCCGCCGCGGTGATCCGTCGCCGACCGGACATCCGCCAGGCGGAGCGGCAGCTGGCCGCGTCCTCGGCGCAGATCGGCCAGGCACTGTCGGCGTACTTCCCGCAGGTGAACCTGCTGGGTGCCGTCGGCATGGGGGCCAGTTCCCCCTCCGATCTCAACAGCGATGCGGTCAGTACGGTAGTGGCCCCGTTCCTGCGCTGGTCGGTGTTCGATTTCGGCAAAACCCGTGCCCGGGTCGCACAGGCACGGGCCGGCAACGAGGCCCGCCTGGCAGCGTATGAAGGCACGGTGCTCGCCGCGCTGCAGGATGCCAACACCGCGCTGGCGCGGTTCGGCAGCGCCCGTGAGCAGGTCGTGGTCGCAACCCGCGCGGAGGCCTCGGCGCAGCGGGCCGACGCGCTGATGCAGCAACGCCGGGCGGCCGGGGCCGCGTCGCAGATTGACCTGCTCGATGTCCAGCGCCAGCGCCTGCAGGCCCAGGACGCATTGGCCCAGGCCCGGCTGCAGCTGCTGGTGCGCTATGCCGGTCTGCAGAAGAGCCTGGGGCTGGGCTGGGAGCAGGCTCCCGAACCGGGCAGCCCGGGCACGGTGAACCGCCCGGATCCGGTATCACCGCGGTAGCCTCAGGTCGCTAGAATGAGCTGCCCACGTCCCGTAGCCGCGTCTGGAGCTGCCGCCCATGTCCTTTGAAGCCAAGCCGGAAGGCGAGGTCCTCCCGGTGCTGGAGCCGGGCTATCTGTCCATCCGCGCGCTGCGCAAGGAATTCGACGGCTTCCTGGCCCTCGACGACGTCAACCTGGACGTCCGCAAGGGCGAGATCTTCGCCCTGCTGGGTGGCTCGGGCAGCGGCAAATCGACCCTGCTGCGCTGCCTGGGCGGCTTCGAGACCCCCACCGCCGGCAGCATCGACCTGGATGGGCAGCGCATCAACGCGCTGCCCCCGTACCAGCGGCCGATCAACATGATGTTCCAGTCCTACGCGCTGTTCCCGCACATGACGGTGGAGCAGAACATCGCTTTCGGTCTCAAGCAGGACGGGCTGGCCCGCGACGCGATCCGCAAGCGCGTCGGCGAGATGCTGGACCTGGTACAGCTGGGCAAGCTGGCCAGGCGCAAGCCGCACCAGCTGTCCGGTGGCCAGCAGCAGCGCGTGGCACTGGCCCGCTCGCTGGCCAAGGGACCGAAACTGCTGCTGCTGGACGAACCGATGGGCGCGCTGGACAAAAAGCTGCGCTCGCAGATGCAGCTGGAACTGGTCTCGATCATCGAGAACTCCGGCGTGACCTGCGTGATGGTCACCCATGACCAGGAAGAGGCCATGACCATGGCCACCCGCATCGCGGTGATGGACGCCGGCTGGATCCAGCAGGTCGGCAAGCCCGATGAAATCTACGAGCAGCCGGCCAACCGCTTCGTCGCCGGCTTCATCGGTTCGGTGAATCTGTTCGAGGGCGTGATCGACGAGGATCTGCCCGAGTACGTCACCGTGCGCACGCCGCTGTTCCCGGCCCCTATCTACGTGGCCCACGGCATCACCTGCTACGAGGGACAGGAAGTGGCGTTCGCGCTGCGCCCGGAGAAGGTGATGATCGGCAAGGACGAGCCGGAAGGGGCCATCAACAAGGCGCAGGGAGTGATCGAGGACATCGCCTATTTCGGCAGCCATTCGGTCTATCACGTGCGCCTGCCCAGCGGGGCCAAGGTGCTGTCCAACTTCGCCAACTCGCAGCGCTGGGCCAGCGATGGGCTGACCTGGGGCGACGCGGTGTGGGTGCACTGGCGTGACAACGACGGCGTGGTGCTCACCGCATGAACGCCACCGGGCTCAAGCGCTGGCTGCCGGGCACGCGCAGTGCGGTGATCGCCGCGCCTTATCTGTGGCTGCTGCTGTTCTTCGCGGTGCCGTTCGCGATCATTCTGATGATCTCCTTTGCCCGTACCCAGGTCGGGTCGCCGCCGTACACCTGGCTGCTGGAATACGTGGATGGCGCGTTCTCGCTCAAGCTCAGCCTCGGCAGCTACGCCGCACTGGTGAATGACAACCAGTACGTGCTGGCCTATCTGAGTTCGATCAAGATCGCGGTGATCGCCACGCTGCTGACGCTGCTGATCGGCTACCCGATGGCCTATGTGATCTCGCGGATGTCCCCGGCCGCACGCAACGTGGCGATGATGCTGGTGGTGCTGCCCTCGTGGACCTCGTTCCTGATCCGCGTCTACGCGTGGATCGGCATCCTTGACCGCAACGGCCTGCTGGACCAGCTGCTGCAGAAGATCGGGATCACCGATGCACCGCTGAGCCTGCTGTATACCCCCACCGCCGCCTACATCGGCATCGTCTACTGCTACCTGCCGTTCATGGTGCTGCCGCTGTACGCCAACCTGGTCAAGCTGGACCACCGGTTGCTGGAAGCCGCGTACGACCTCGGCGCGAAGCCCTGGCAGGCGTTTCTCAAGATCACCCTGCCGCTTTCGCGCGGCGGCATCATCGCCGGCTGCATGCTGGTGATGATTCCCGCAGTGGGCGAATTCGTGATTCCGGAAATGCTGGGCGGGCCGGACACGCTGATGATCGGCCGGGTGCTGTGGGGCGAGTTCTTCAACAACCGTGACTGGCCGACGGCCTCGGCGGTGGCCGTGGTGATGCTGCTCCTGTTGCTGGTGCCGATTCTGCTGTTCAACCGTGTCCAGCAGCGTGAGCTGCAGGGGCGGCTGTCATGAGCATGGTGCGGAGCAGCCGCTGGTTCGGATGGTCGGTGCTGGCGCTGGGTTTCGGCTTCCTGTACCTGCCGATCCTGTTGTTGATGGTGTATTCGTTCAACGCGTCCAAGCTGGCCACGGTGTGGGCCGGTTTCTCCACGCGCTGGTACGGAGAACTGTTCAACAACCGGCAGATTCTGGACGCCTTGTGGGTCAGCCTGAAGGTTGCGTTCTGGACCGCCACCGCCGCGACCGTGCTGGGCACGATGGCAGCCATGGTGATGACGCGATTCCAGCGCTTCCCCGGCAAGACCGTGTTCGGCGCGCTGATCACTGCGCCGCTGGTGATGCCGGAGGTGATCCTCGGGTTCTCGCTGATGACCCTGCTGGTGGCGATGGGCGGCATTCCGGGATTCCCCAGCCGGGGTGTGGGCAGCATCTGGATCGCGCACGTCACCTTCACCTTGTCCTTCGTCACCGTGGTCGTGTCCTCGCGCCTGCGCGAACTTGACCGGTCGCTGGAAGAGGCGGCGATGGACCTGGGAGCCAGCCGGCTGAAGGTGTTCTTCCAGATCACCCTGCCGATCATCGCCCCGGCGCTGGTCGCCGGCTGGCTGCTGGCGTTCACCCTGTCGCTGGACGACGTGGTGATTGCCAGCTTCGTCGCCGGGCCGAACTCGACCACGTTGCCGATGAAGGTGTTTGCCTCGGTGCGAATGGGCATCAAGCCGGAGATCAACGCACTGGCCACCTTGATGGTGCTGGCAGTGTCGATTGCGGCGGTGGTGGGTTGGTTCATCACCGCGCGCGGCGAGAAGCGCCGCCAGCGCGACATGCAGCTGGCGCAAAAGGGATGATTCCGGGTCGTCTGACTCTGTGACGCTGACGCGCACCTCGTAGAGCCGGGCTTGCCCGGCTGCACTTTGCGCGCCAAAAAAGCAGCCGGGCAAGCCCGGCTTTACGGATCTCACGTCCACATGGCCGGGCCGGTGCCGGCCACATCCGGCTCACGGTCGCAGGCGCACACTAAACGCCTGCCTTCCGGAGCCCCCCGATGTCTGTCGAAATCACCAACCCCGCCACCGGCCTGGTCACCTACCGCCACGAATTGCTGACCGCCGCCGACGTCGATCAGCGCCTGGCCGCCGCCGCCACCGCTTTCCCGCAGTGGTCGGCACGTTCGCTGCAGGAACGCGGCAGCATCCTGCGCGACATCGCGACCCAGTTGCGCGCACTAAAGGAAGACCTCCAGCAGGCCATGACCTCCGAAATGGGCAAGCTCAAGACCGAAGCCCTCGCCGAAGTGGAGAAATGCGCCCAGGCCTGCGAGTACTATGCCGACCACGCCGCCGATTACCTCAAGCCGCAGCTGATCGACACCGAAGCGCAGCGCAGCTACGTGCGCTACGAGCCGATCGGCTGCGTGTTCGCGGTGATGCCCTGGAATTTCCCGATCTGGCAGGTGTTCCGCTTCCTGGCACCGACGTTCATGGCCGGCAACGTGGCCGTGCTCAAGCACGCCAGCAACGTGCCACAGTGCGCCGATCTGATCCTGGCCGTGTGCCGTGATGGTGGGCTTCCGGAGGGCGTCTTCGACGTGCTGCACATCAACAACGAGCAGGCGGCGGAGGTGCTGCGCGACAAGCGGGTGAAGGCGGTCACGCTCACCGGCAGCGAGCGGGCAGGGCGCTCGATTGCCGCCAACGCCGGCGACCAGCTGAAGAAGTGCGTGATGGAACTGGGTGGCAGCGATGCCTTCGTGGTGCTGGATGACGCCGATCTCGACAAAGCCGTCGCGGCCGCGGTGAAATCACGTTTCGACAACAGCGGCCAGACCTGCATCGCGGCCAAGCGCTTCATCGTGGTGGACGCGATTGCCGACGCGTTTGTCGAAAAATTCGTGGCTGCCGCCGCGCAGCGTGTGTATGGCGACCCGCAGGACGAGAAGACAACGCTGGCTCCGATGGCGCGGGCCGACCTGCGCGAGGAACTGCACAAGCAGGTGCAGGCCAGCATTGCCAAGGGGGCGAAACTGCTGCTGGGCGGCGAGCCGGTGGCGGGTACGCATGCGGGTTACCCGGCCACGATTCTTGACCGCGTGGTGCCGGGCATGCCGGCCTACGAGGAGGAACTGTTCGGGCCAGTGGCGGCGATCCTGCGTGTGCGTGATGAAGAGGAAGCGCTGCGGGTGGCCAATGACACCACGTTTGGACTGGGCGGCAGCGTGTGGTCAGGCGACCCGGTGCGTGGCGAAGCGATGGCCAAGCGGCTGGAGTGCGGCGCGGCGTTCGTCAATGCGATCGTCAAGAGTGATGTGCGGTTGCCGTTCGGGGGCAGCAAGCGTTCGGGATTCGGGCGCGAGTTGGCCGACCATGGCATTCATGAATTCATGAACATCAAAACGGTGTACGTGGCCTGACGGATGTCACGACCAACGGTCGTGACCTACCGTCCGTGGCACACCCGGTAGGTACCGACCGTTGGTCGGTACGCCGTTCAGAGCCACCGCGCGCGCTTGAACAACCGATACAACCCGATACACACCGCGCCAACGCCGACAATCATTGCCGGATAGGCCCAGGGCTTGTCCAGCTCGGGCATGTGCGCGAAGTTCATCCCGTACCAGCTGGTGATCAGGGTCGGCGCGGCCAGCAGCGCCGCCCACGCACCCAGCCGCTTCACGGTTTCCCCCTGGGCCAAGGTCACCAGCGACAGGTTCACGCTCAATGCCGTGCCCAGCATCTCGCGCAGGGTGTCGATCACATCGCTGATCCGCACCGCATGGTCATGCACGTCCCGGATGTACAGCTTGACCTCATCGGGAATGAGATCACCGGGATAGCGGCGCAGCTGCGCCAGGACATCCTGCAGCGGCGCGACCGCCATGCGCATCTTGTTGAGCTGGCGCTTGAGTTCGTACAGGCGCATCACCGTGGTGCGCTTGTAGTTCTCGGCGAAGATGTCCTTTTCCAGTGCATCCAGCGTGTCGCGGTAGCCGATGGTGATGGGCAGGTAGTTGTCGACCACGAAGTCCATCACCGCATACAGGCAGTACGACGGTCCCATCTTCAGCAGCTGCGGCTCGCGCTCGACCCGCGCACGCACGGGCGCGTACGACAGCGAGGCCCCATGCCGCACCGTGACCAGGAAGCGCGGCCCGAGGAAGGCATGGGTTTCGCCATATTCGATGCGTTCCTGCACGCTCTGCGCGGTGGTGACCACCACGAACAGGGAGTTGCCGTAGGCCTCCACCTTGGGGCGCTGATGCGCATTGCGGGCATCATCGATGGCCAGGTCATGCAGGCCGAATTCCTCCTGCAGTTTCAGCAGCACGGCGTCGGCCGGGTCATACAGGCCGACCCAGACAAAGCCATTGCCGCTGGCGATCACATCACTGATCGCATCCAGCGCGATGTCGTGGCGCTTGCCCTGGTCGTCGTAATGAACGCAGTTGATGACGCAGGCAGGGTTGCTCGAATCGGTATGTTCCATGGCGGTCATGGTGCGTCAGCGGCCGGTGACGGACGGGTCACGACGGCTCAGCACCCAGGCCAGCGCAACGTGCACCGGCAGCAGCAGCACGATCCACTGCAGGTTGTATTGAGGCTGCAGCGTCAACCAGTGCAGCACCAGGCCCAGCCCGGACAGCACCGCCACGGTCCACAGCAGCACACGGAACCACGCGCGCGGCGTGCGCCCGCGCAGCAGCATGAAGGCCCCCGGCAGCAGCAGCAGGCACAGTGGCGACAGCTGCAGCAGGTTGCGGTTGGCCCATGCAGCATGGTGCGCGCTGAAGCCCCACAGGAAGGTCAGCAGGCCACCGGCAATGCCGCACAGCAACCACAGCGGCAGCGCCAGGCCGCCGAGCAGGCGACGACGCTGGCGCAGCGCCAGCACGCCGCCGGCCAGAATCAACCCGCACAGCAGCCAGGGCCACCAGCGCCGGGCAAACTCGGCCGGCTCCGGCGCAATCCGGTGCGGCAGCAGTTCCTGTTCGGCCTGCACCAGCGGACGTCCCTCGGTGTTTTTGACCTGGCGCAGCGCATCGGCCAGGCGCATTGGCACGAAGGCTTCCTGCCAGCGTGACAGCGGCTGGTCGGCATACGGCCCCAGGCCGACGTCGAAGCCCAGCCACATCCACGGGGCCGGCGAGGCCAGCCGCACCGACTCGCTGCGGTAGGTATTGCCACGCGAGCGCCCGGACAGTTGCGCATGCAGGCCGCCGCCCAGTGCCTCGTCAATGGCGTCGCGGACCATGGTCGCGCAGTTGGCGGTGTAGTAGTCGTAGCGGTAGCGCGCGTTTTCCGGCTTGGCCCGTTCGGCCAGCGAGTCGGCCAGGGTGCGGGCCTGCTCCGGGCTCAGGTCGAGCCACTGCAGGTTGGCCCCGCGGCCGGTTTCCGCGTAGTACGACAGGTCCCGTTCCAGTGGCAGCGCCACGAGGTAGTACATCATGTCGCCGCGCACGAAGCGGCCGATGAAGTCGGGCTCGTTCGGATCGAAGTAGCCGAAATTGTAGGAGATCGCCTGTCCGCTCACCGGGTCCTCGACCACAATGGCGTCATGCCCGAAGCGCTCGAAGAAGATCTCGCCCGGCTGCATGGTGACGATGCCGATGCGCGGGGCGGGAGCATCCACCACGGGCACTTCGGCAGCAGGCGCAGGCGCTGCTTCCTGGGCCAGCGCTGCCACCGGCAGGCTGGACAGGGCGCACAACATCAACACAAACAACAGGCGGCACAGCGGCCACCGCGTCAGCAGGGGCCGCATGGCGTGGTTCAATCCTCGTCGGTGCTGTCGGGGGGGAGCACGGTTACATGGAATGCCTGCACGCGGCGGGCATCGGCACGCGCCACCCGGAACACGAAGCGGTCCTGGGTGAGTTCATCGCCCGTCTCAGGCAGGTGACCGATGGCCTCGGTGACCAGCCCGCCGATGGTGTCGTAATCGTCGTCGGCAAAGCTGGCCCCAAAGCGTTCATTGAAGTCGCCAATCGGGGTCAGTGCGTCCACTACGTACTGGCCGTCGGCCTGGATGGCGATCTGCGCGGTATGGTCTTCGGCTTCGTCATGCTCGTCGTCGATCTCGCCGACGATCTGCTCCAGCACGTCCTCGATGGTGACCAGCCCGGCGACACCGCCGTACTCGTCGACCACGATGGCCATGTGGTTGCGTGACAGGCGGAATTCCTTCAGCAGCACATTGAGCTTCTTGGCTTCGGGAATCAGCACCGCCGGGCGCAGCAGTTCGCGCACGTTGGCCGGACCGTTGTCGGCGACGACGCCGCGCAGCAGGTCCTTGGCCAGCAGGATGCCGAGGATCTCGTCCTTGTTCTCGCCGTGCACCGGGAAGCGCGAATGGCCGGATTCGACCACCTGCTTCATGAGCTCGAGGAAGGGAGCCTGCACCGGCAACGACACCATCTGCGAGCGCGAGATCATCACGTCGCCCACGGTGAGTTCGGCGACCGAAATGGCCCCTTCCATCATCCGCAGGGTGTCGGCGGCGATCAGGCCGTCGTCCTGTGCGGTGTGCAGCACCGCCACCAGTTCGTCACGGGTGTGGGGTTCGCCGGAGAAGGCAGAGGTCAGGCGTTCCAGCCAGCTGCGCTTCTTTTCGTTCTGCTCCGTCTGGGAGCCACTACTGTCGTCTTCTGACATCTCTGGAAAAAAGGCACCCGGCGAACCGGGCGTTGGGGCCAGTCTAGCAGGATGTGGGGCGCTGTCAGCGTCCGCCGTCGGGCGTATTCACCGAGGGGGTCAGCGGCGCGTCAGCAGCCGGTTCCTCCTCCTCGGCGGGCAGGTCCAGGCTGTAGGTGCAGCCGGCCAGGGTCTTGCCGGGGTGGCTCTGCACGGTGGAGACGCTGAGGATGATCGACTCGATCATCGGCTCCCCGGTGCGCGGGTCGGTGACGTCGCGGGCGACCACTTCGCGGCCGGCCATGAACTTGTCCGGGTTGTCGACGCCGTCTTCCAGCGCCAGGCCCCTGGCCAGCGGGCGCGGGTCGGCGACGTCCAGGATGGCCATGATGCTGGCCCCGGACACGGTGATGTACTCGGCGCGCTGGCCGAACACGGTGATCGGGCTGGCCAGGCGGTACTCGGCCATGAACTGGTTGCGCTGTTCCAGCGGCTGCAGGCCGTTGGCTACGGCCTTGAGCGGATCAGCGACCACGGGGGCCAGGGCGTCGTAGTCGGATACCCGCTGGCGGCATTCGATCAGCGCCGGCAGATCAAGCGCGGCGGACGTGGATGCAGCCGGCGAAGGGGCGGCCATGGCCGTCACATGCAGCAACGCCAGCAGGATCAGACAGGTCGGGCGGAGCAGGGTCATGGGTCGGGTCCTTGCAGGGGGCTCAGCGTTCGCCGGCATAGGGGTCGGCAATGCCCAGGTCGGCCAGGATCTCGCGTTCCAGCTGCTCCATCGCGTCGGCTTCCTTGTCGTCCTCATGATCCCAGCCCAGCAGATGCAGCACGCCGTGCACGGTGAGGTGCGCGTAGTGGGCGTTGAGGGCCTTGGACTGCTCGTCGGCTTCGCGGGCCACCACCGGGGCACAGATCACCAGGTCGCCCAGCAGCGGGAACTTCACTCCCTTGGGCAGGCCTTCGGGCACCTCGGCCGGAAAGCTGAGCACGTTGGTGGCGTAGTCCTTGCCCCGGTAATGCCGGTTCAGCGACTGCCCTTCCTTGGCGTCCACCAAGCGGATGGCGAGGTCGGCTTCACGGATACGCCCCTTCAGCGCTGCCGCCACCCATTTCCGGAAGCTCACCGCCGCAGGCAGGCCGGTGCGGGGCAGGGCATAGCTGACGGCGACATCGAGGCGGACGGGGCCCTTGGTCATGGCAATTCCGGTGTATCTACAATAAGAGCAACAGTATCGCGCGTGCGACCCGCCGCCGTCATCATGCGTCCGGCTTGACCTGCTGCAGGTCGCGGCGGTCGTACGCACCGACGATCCGCGCCACCAGCGGGTGGCGGACCACGTCGCGGGCCTCGAAGAAGGTAAAGCTCACACCTTCCACGTCGCGCAGCACCTCGATGGCGTCGCGCAGGCCCGACTTCACGTGCTTGGGCAGGTCGGTCTGGGTCAGGTCGCCGGTGACCACGGCGGTGGAACCGAAACCGAGGCGGGTCAGGAACATCTTCATCTGTTCGATGGTGGTGTTCTGCGCCTCATCCAGGATCACGTACGCATCGTTGAGCGTGCGCCCGCGCATGTAGGCCAGCGGTGCGATCTCGATGACGTTCTTCTCCAGCAGCTTGACCACTTTCTCGACACCCAGCATTTCATACAGGGCGTCATACAGCGGGCGCAGGTAGGGATCGACCTTCTGGGTCAGGTCGCCGGGCAGGAAGCCGAGCTTCTCGCCCGCTTCCACCGCCGGGCGCACCAGGATCAGGCGCTGCACGCGCGATTCGTTGAGCGCCTCGACCGCGCTGGCCACGGCTAGGAACGTCTTGCCGGTACCGGCCGGGCCAATGCCGAAGTTGATGTCATGGGTGGTGATCTGGTGCAGGTAGCGGGCCTGGTTGGCACCGCGCCCGCGCACGGTGCCGCGCTTTACCTTGATGCTGACTTCCTGCGCCTCGTAGGCGCGCTCGGCCAGGTGTTCCACATTGGCCTGGTTCAGGCGCAGATGGATGGCGTGGCTGTCGAACACGGTATCGCCGGCTTCTTCGTACAGGGCTTCCACCAGCTTCTGTGCCTCGGCAACCACCGCTTTGGGGCCGCTGATGCGGAACACGTGGCCCCGGTTGGCGATCTCCACGCCAAGTTTGAGTTCGATCTGTCGCAGGTGCTCGTCGAACGGACCCGCCAGATTGGCCAGGCGCTCGTTGTCTTCCGGGGTCAGGGTGAAGTCGCGGTGTGCCAGTGCGGTCATTGCATGCGGCGGCACGCCGTGATGGTGCCGCAGGATCAGGGAAGGACGCACAGGGTAGCGCGTTTCAGGTGAGGCGCACGTTCTCCACAGCGCTTGTGCAGTTGCGGTGCAGCAACCTGTGGATAGCGTCCGGCAGCCCTACTGCCGCAACGCGGATGAAGGCGTGGTCAAAAAAGTGTCAAGGTTCGGTGGGGTTTTCCACATGCACTGTGGGCGGCTGCGGGAGAAAGATGTGGATAACCATGCGCGCGCCAGTTGCCGCAATGGCTGCGACTGGGTGATCATTTCATGACCAGCGCGCAGTGCCGCGCGTTCTGCCTGACGGGGTCGTGCCGATGTCCGCAGTCTGCAGTCTGGGCCGGATCCGGATCCGCATATCAGGGAGGGACCTGCGCCTGCTGATGGTGCCGGGGCTGCTGGCAGTGCTGGCTGGCTGTGGCCGCGACGACGCCAGAGCGCTGGGTACGCTGGAATGGGATCGCATCACGGTGCCCGCTCCAGCCGCCGAAGTCATCGCGTCCATCATGGTCGTGGCGATCACGCGGTTCCGGAAGCGACTGGATTGACAGCGTGCCGACCAACCGTCGCCACCCACCAACGGTAGGTACCGACCGTTGGTCGGTACCTGGGCCTCAGACGACCACCAACCGCCCGCGCAATGAATTGCTGTACGCCTCGGTGATCTCCACATCCACCAGCTGCCCCACCAGCCGCATCTGCCCGGGGAAGTTCACCGAGCGCATGTTCTCGGTCTTGCCGGTCAGCTCGTTCGGGTCCTTGCGCGACGGCCCTTCCACCAGCACGGTCTGCACCGTGCCGACCATGGCCTGGGAAATGGCCGCAGCCTGCTCGTTGATCTTCGCCTGCAGCCGGGCCAGGCGGGCGTGCTTTTCGGCGTCGCTGATCGTGTCCTGCAGGTCGGCCGCCGGGGTGCCTGGGCGGCGTGAGTAGATGAAGGAGAAGCTCTGGTCAAAACCAACGTCTTCGATCAGCTTCATCGTCTTCTCGAAATCGGCCTCGGTTTCGCCGGGGAAGCCGACAATGAAATCGGAGCTGATCGAGATGTCCGGGCGCACCGCGCGCAGCTTGCGGATCTTGGCCTTGAACTCCAGTGCGGTGTAGCCGCGCTTCATCGCCGACAGCACGCGGTCGCTGCCGGCCTGCACCGGCAGGTGCAGGAAGTTGGCCAGCTGCGGCACGTCGCGATAGGCGTCCACCAGCGAATCGCTGAACTCCAGCGGATGCGAGGTGGTGAAGCGGATGCGGTCAACGCCGTCGATCTCGGCAATCGTGCGGATCAACAGACCGAGGTCGGCCAGCTCGCCGTCGCCGTATGGACCGCGATACGCATTGACGTTCTGGCCGAGCAGGTTGATCTCGCGCACGCCCTGGGCGGCCAGCTGCGCCACTTCCACGACCACGTCCTCGAACGGGCGGCTGACTTCGGTCCCGCGGGTGTAGGGCACCACGCAGAACGAGCAGTACTTGGAGCAGCCTTCCATGATCGAGACGAAGGCGGAGCCGCCTTCGGCGCGCGGTTCGGGCAGACGGTCGAACTTCTCGATTTCCGGGAAGCTGATGTCCACCTGCGACTTGCCCGATTCACGGCGCTGCCGGATCAGCTCCGGCAGCCGGTGCAGGGTCTGCGGGCCGAACACCAGGTCCACGTGCGGGGCGCGCTTGATGATCGCGTCCCCTTCCTGCGAGGCGACGCAGCCACCGACGCCGATGATCACGCCGCGACCGTTGTTCTTCAGGGCCTTCCAGTAACCCAGCTGGCTGAACACCTTCTCCTGCGCTTTTTCGCGGATGGAGCAGGTGTTCATCAGCAGGACGTCGGCCTCGGCCGGGTCGTCGGTCAGCTCCAGACCTTCCTCGGCCGCCAGCACGTCGGCCATCTTGGTCGAGTCGTACTCGTTCATCTGGCAGCCGTGGGTCTTGATGTACAGCTTGCCGCGCACCGGGCCGTTCACCTGCGGGCGGGAGCCGGGCAGGGGAATGAGGTCGGGGCGGGCGACGGATTCGGAGGCGGGCGTCCCGGTCATGGCGCTTATTCCAGTCGGGTGGGCGGGCAGGGTAGCCGCGCATTCTACCCCGTAGAGCCACGCCCTGCGTGGCTGGGCCCTCCCGGGAACCCCGCCCGCCATTGGCACGCAGGGCGTGGCAGTACTTGTTAATGGGCTGCGAAACGGGGACACTCCGCCCCATGAAGGGGATTGTGGGGACAATCGCTGCGCTGACCTTGACTGCGCTGACCGCCATGCCGGCCAGTGCGGGCACGCTGTACAAGTGCGTCGGCGAAGACGGCATCCCCAGCTACGTGAGCAAGCGGGTGCCGAAAGCGACCTGCAGCGTGGTCAGCAATTACCGGCCCGATCGCAGCGCGCCAAAGCGCTACGTCCCGTCGCCGTCCCCGGTGGCCGCCCCCACGCCTGCGCCGGCAGCCCCGACCCCGGCCCAGTCC
>NZ_RHPP01000190.1 GCF_003935715.1 Stenotrophomonas sp. 278
CTGGCCGCGCTGCGCAAGGCCGCCGGCAAGGACGCGCTGAAGGGCAACCGCTCGCTGCAGGTGCTCGGTGGCCCCGGCGCACCGGGCGTGCGCTGGAGCGCCGATGGCCAGCAGGCCGCCATCATGCTGCGCGCCAATGACAACAAGGACCGCTGGATCGCCAGTGTGAATCCGGCCAGCGGCAAGCTGGAGAACCGCCATCGCCTGACCGATGCGGCCTGGATCAACTGGGGCTTCAACGACTTCGGCTGGTCCAGCGACAACAGGACCCTGTGGCTGCTGTCGGAAGAGTCCGGCTACTCGCACCTGTACACCCAGCAGGGCACGGCCAAGCCGCAGGCGCTGACCGGCGGCAAGTGGGAGACCTCGATGCCGGTGCCCAGCGCCGACGGCCGTGGCTTCTACTTCCTGTGCAACCAGCAGGCTCCGGGCGACTACGAGGTCTGCGCGGTGGACACCGCCAGCCGCCAGGTGCGCGAGCTGACCAACCTCAACGGCGTGGAAGACTTCTCGCTGTCGCCGGATGGCAACCAGCTGCTGGTCCGCTATTCCGGGGCCTACCTGCCGGCGCAGCTGGCGGTGGTCCCTACCACGGGCGGCCAGGCCAAGGTGCTGACCGACACCCGCAGCGCCGAGTTCAAGGCGCGTGAGTGGATCCAGCCCAAGCTGGTGCAGGTGCCGTCCAAGCACGGTGCAGGCGTGGTCTGGGCCAAGTACTACGGCCCGGAGAAGCTCGAACCCGGCAGGAAGTACCCGATCGCCATGTTCGTCCACGGTGCCGGCTACCTGCAGAACGTGCACCAGCGCTACCCGGCCTATTTCCGCGAACAGATGTTCCACAACCTGCTGGTCCAGAAGGGCTACGTGGTGCTGGACATGGACTACCGCGGCAGCGAGGGCTACGGCCGCGACTGGCGCACCGCGATCTACCGCAACATGGGTCACCCGGAACTGGAGGATTACCAGGACGGCCTGGAATGGCTGGTCGCCAACCAGCAGGGCGACCGTGACCACGCCGGCATCTACGGTGGCTCCTACGGTGGCTTCATGACCTTCATGGCGCTGTTCCGTGCTCCGGGCACCTTCAAGGCCGGTGCCGCGCTGCGTCCGGTGGTCGACTGGCACCAGTACAACCACGGCTACACCTCCAACATCCTCAATACCCCGGACATCGACCCGGAGGCGTACCGCAAGTCGTCGCCGATCGAGTATGCCGAGGGCCTGCAGGACAACCTGCTGATCGCCCACGGGATGATGGACGACAACGTGTTCTTCCAGGACTCGGTCAACCTGACCCAGAAGCTGATCGAGCTGCACAAGGACAACTGGAGCATCGCGCCCTACCCGCTGGAGCGCCACGGTTACGTGCGTGCCGACTCCTGGCTGGACCAGTACAAGCGCATCCTGAAGCTGTTCGAGACCACCCTGAAGTAACCACGGGCCTCGATTGCCCTATCCTGTCTGCGGCCGCTTTGTGCGGCCGCAGGCGTATGGGCCTGCCCCCGCTCACCCCCAAGGACACCGGATGTCGACTGTTCCGCCCCCGCTGCAGCCCCAGGCCGCCCCGCGCGCCACGCATACCCCCGATGGGGCTCCCAAGTTCATCTCGCCGCTGGCCAAGTCGATCCTGGTCGTCTGTATCGTGTCGGCCATTTCCTGGG
The DNA here is from genome assembly GCF_003935715.1 of Stenotrophomonas sp. 278. GTDB lineage: Bacteria > Pseudomonadota > Gammaproteobacteria > Xanthomonadales > Xanthomonadaceae > Stenotrophomonas > Stenotrophomonas maltophilia_AH. The sequence goes on from NZ_RHPP01000190.1 coordinate 1,662, forward strand.
CCGGCTGTGCGGTACTGGCGGTGGTGCTGCACCAGTGGGCGTGGCTGCAGGAGCTGACCGCCGGCTCTGACCTGTCGTGGATGCCCCCGTCGCTGCTCTGGTTCGGCCGGCATGCGGTGGCGGTCAATCTGGCGATGACGGCGCTCTGCGTCGCCGGTGCGGTGTCCTGCTGGGGCCTGCTGCGCCGCCTGAACTGGGCTTTGCAGCTGTTCATCGTGCTGCTGGTGCTGACCGCGGTGCTGAATTTCTTCGTGGTCTGGGTGGTGGACGACATCTTCCGCCAGCTGGCGCTGCACCTGCCGGCGGCCGTGGACGACATCGACCAGGGCGAGCTGCGCAGCGAGCTGGTGGTTCAGCGCATCCTCTACACCGGCATCTCGCTGGCCACCGCGGTGAGCTTCGCGGTGCTGCACGCCTGGCTGCTGGTGCGGTTGAGACGGCCGGATGTGAAGGCGTGGTTCGCCCGGTGACGTCGCGTTAAAATGCACGAATGAACGAATTCGAGCGCGTCCGTCAGTACCTCACCGAACTGCAGGACCGGATCTGCGCGGCCATCGAGGCGGCCGACGGCCAGGCCCGATTCGCCGAAGATCTGTGGCAACGCGCCGAAGGCGGGGGTGGCCGTACCCGGATCCTGCGCGATGGGGCGGTGTTCGAACAGGCCGGCATCGGCTTTTCCGACGTCTGCGGCACCCGCCTGCCGCCCTCGGCCTCCGCCAACCGGCCGGAGCTGGCCGGGGCTTCCTGGCGCGCCACCGGGGTGTCGCTGGTGTTCCACCCGCGCAACCCCTACCTGCCCACCACCCATGCCAACGTGCGCTACTTCCGCGCCGAGCGGGACGGGGTGGAAGTGGCCTCATGGTTTGGCGGCGGCTTCGACCTGACCCCGTTCTATCCGTTCGACGAGGACGTGCAGCATTGGCATCAGGTCGCCGCCGACCTGTGCGCGCCGTTCGGTCCGGAGCGCTACCCGGCGCACAAGCGCTGGTGCGACGAGTACTTCTTCCTGCGCCACCGCAATGAAACCCGTGGCGTCGGCGGGCTGTTCTTCGACGACCTGCACGGCGACTTCGAGCGTGACTTCGCCTACCTGCGCGCGGTGGGGGATGGCTTCCTGGACGCCTACCTGCCGATCGTGGAACGGCGCAAGGAAGCCGACTACGGTGAGCGCGAACGCGAGTTCCAGCTGTATCGCCGCGGTCGCTACGTGGAGTTCAACCTGGTCTACGACCGCGGCACCCTGTTCGGGCTGCAGAGTGGCGGACGCAGCGAGAGCATCCTGATGAGCCTGCCCCCGCGCGTGCGCTGGGAATACGGCTTCACCCCGGAACCAGGCAGCGCCGAGGCAGCGCTGGCGGATTATCTGGTCCCGCGGGAGTGGGTGGGGGCGCGCTGATTGCTCAGCGCGTCGCGGATTTTTGCTTCCAGTTTCAACTTCTGCAGGTTCAACGCCTCCTGCTTCTTCCGGTATTTCTCCGCGACCGCAACCTGCTCTTTCTGCAGACGGTGCACCTTTTCTTCCGCGCGGCGAACATCCACGTGATAGCGCTTGTCCTCGTAGCAGCCGTCGTCGTCGAACAGGCCTCCACCGAACATCATGTCCAGAGGTGCTGAGGGCGTTGGCGCGGCGTTGTGAAGGCGGGTCAGTCGGGCGTTGGCCTTGTCCACCTCCTCCTGTGCCTGCCTGCAGGCCTTTATCGTTTTCAGATTCATGTTCTCAAGCAGTACCAGCACCTGCTCCAGCTCGTCCTTGACTTTCTTCGGCAGAACGCCGGATGGGAAGTGGTGCAACTCGGGCGCGCGTACCGGGAGTGCATCCGGGCTGTCCCGGGTGCGACGCCAGCCACGCAGGACAGAAGGCGGTGCGGGCGCGTTGCGGAGTGCTGATGGAGCCGGGGCGTTGTTCACCTGAACAGGCTGCCCGTCGGGGAACAGCGTCCCGTAGCGCGGGGGCGGCGCTTCTGTGCCGGCGGCGGGAAGGTAGCGGTGCGGCGACGAATTGAATGAACTGGCGTACATGCGGGACAACTCCAGCGACAGGGTGACATGACACCCGGCTGGCCAGCGTGCGCAGCGCTCATTTACATCGCTTGCAGAATTCGATCACGCCCTCCCCTCGTCGCCTGCCGACTTTGGCACGATGGCATGGGCCCCTCCGCCCGTTGCTGTGGGCAGGAGGATGGGGGGGAGCGGGGTGACGGGGAGATGAGGATGCGCGTGAAGGGCAGCCACGCAGGGCGTGGCTCTACGCGTGTAACGGTCATCACCGTAGGTACCACGCCCTGCGTGGTACGCGGCATCCACCGGAACCCCCAAAATAAAAAGCCCCGCCGACCAGGGGGAGGTCAGCGGGGCCGGGGAACGGGCGCTTGGGGAGGAGCCCCCGTTCCGAGATCTGCTCCAGGGGATGGGAGAGATCCACAACAGGCGTTGCGCCTGTCGAGGTCTATAAAAGCACCTCGAACATTGATAGTTCGTGAAGGAAGCCCATTAATTCTTGGGAAAATGCAGAAAGATTCATCATCGAGTCAGATTCTTGACTTTCAATGAATCCATTCAGCCATTTTCACGTCAACTGCGTCTCAATGCGCCTCGTCCCAGTTGTCGCCGACCCCGGCGTCGACGACCAGGGGAACCCGCAATTGCGCTGAAGACGACATCAATTCGACCACTTTCAAACGCAAGGTCTCGAGAAACTCGCTTTCGGTCTCGAATACCAGTTCGTCGTGAACCTGCAGAATCATCCGGGCACGTCCGCCCTGCCCGGCCAGCCAGTCGTCCACCTTCACCATGGCGCGCTTGATGATGTCCGCGGCGGTGCCCTGCATGGGCGCGTTGATGGCGGCGCGCTCGGCACCGGCGCGCAGGCCCTGGTTGCGGGCGTGAATGTCGTTGAGATAAAGGCGACGGCCTTCCAGCGTTTCCACATAGCCGTGGTCACGGGCCTGCTGGCGCATGCGCTCCATGAAATCGCGCACACCCGGATAGCGGCTGAAGTACAGCGCCACATAATCCTGCGCCTGGCCGCGGTCGATGCCCAGATTTTTGGCCAGGCCAAAGGCGCTCATGCCGTACATCAGGCCGAAGTTGATCGCTTTGGCCGCGCGGCGCTCGTTCGGCGTCACCTCGTCCAGCGCGCGGCTGAACACCTCCGCAGCGGTGGCGCGGTGCACGTCCACGCCCTGCTCGAAGGCCCGCACCAGGCCCGGGTCCTCGGACAGGTGGGCCATGATCCGCAGCTCGATCTGCGAGTAGTCGCAGGCCAGCAGCTTGTGCCCCGGCGGGGCCACGAAGGCGCGGCGGATCCGGCGGCCGTCGTCGGTACGGATCGGAATGTTCTGCAGGTTCGGGTCGGACGAGGACAGCCGGCCGGTGGCCGCACCGGCCTGGTGGTAGCTGGTGTGGACGCGGCCGGTGGCCGGATTGACCATCTCCGGCAGCTTGTCGGTGTAGGTACTGCGCAGCTTGGCCAGGCCCCGGTACTCCAGGATCACCCGCGGCAGCTCGTGCTGGTCGGCAATCGCCTCCAGCGCCTCTTCATTGGTGCTGGGCTGGCCCTTGGGGGTCTTCACCAGCGCCGGCAGCTTCAGTTCGTCGAACAGCACCGCCTGCAGCTGCTTGGGCGAGTCGAGGCTGAAGGTGTGCCCGGCCAGCTCGGTGGCCTTCTGCTGGGCCGCCAGCATGCGCGCCCCCAGGTCCTGGCTCTGGCGGCGCAGCTCGCCCGCGTCGATGTACACGCCGTTGGCCTCGATCCGCGCCAGCACCGGCACCAGCGGCATCTCGATCTGCCGGTACACGTTGTCCAGCGCCGGCACCGCCAGCAGCTGCGGGCCCAGCACGCGATGCAGGCGCAGGGTGATGTCGGCGTCTTCGGCGGCGTAGCGGGCGGCTTCTTCCAGTCCGACCTGCGAGAACGGAATCTGCTTGGCCCCCTTGCCGGCCACGTCCTCGAACTTGATCGTGCTGTAACCCAGGTAGCGCATCGCCAGCGAATCCATGTCGTGGCGGGTGGCGGTGGAGTTGAGCACGAAGCTCTCGAGCATGGTGTCGTCGTGGTACCCCTGCACGTCCACGCCATGCCGGCGCAGCACATGCAGGTCGTACTTGCCGTGCTGGCCCAGCTTCTTCGTCGCCGGGTTCTCCAGCAGCGGGCGCAGCGCATCCAGCACCTGCTGCACCGGCAGCTGGGCCGGTGCGCCGGGGTAGGTGTGGCCGACCGGTATATACGCCGCCCGGCCCGGCTCAACGGCTACGCTGATCCCGACCAGATTGGCCTTCATGGCGTCCAGGGCGTCGGTTTCGGTGTCGAACGCAATCAGCTCGGCGGCGTCCAGCCGGGCCACCCAGGCCTGCAGCTGCGCGGTGGTCAGCACGGTCTCGTACTCGCCGGGCGCGGCCAGCGCGGGATCCAGCGGTGCCGGGGCGCTGTCATCGCTGCCGCGGGCATACCCGGCGGCGGTGCCGCGC
>NZ_RHPP01000191.1 GCF_003935715.1 Stenotrophomonas sp. 278
CCCCCCGCCAGCCGCGTTTGCGGGGGGGGTGGGGGGGTGGGAGATGTGTAAAACACACCGCGGCAGCGGGGGGCTGCCCCGGCTGCTGTTGGCGCACGCAAAAGGCAGCCGGGCAAGCCCGGCTCTACGAGGTCCACGTCCGCCCGAAGTTCGTCACAACCACTGCGCCATCTGCGCCCACCACGCCTCCATGTGCCCGGGTTCGCGCAGGCGCTCGCGCCACCAGCGCAGGGCCGCCCCCTCCTCACCCGTGCGCCATGCCAGCCAGAAGGTTTCGTCAGGCTTCGGCTCCTCCACCTCGCGCACCACCAGCCGGCCCTGCGCCACCGCGGCCTGCACATAGGGCTCGGGCAGGAAGCCAAAACCCAGTCCGGCGCACTGCAGGCGGAACTTGCTCAGCATGTCCGGCACGGTCACCGTCTCCTGCCCCATCAGCAGGCCGACGGTGCGCGGCAGCAGGCGGCGCGCGGAATCGGCCACGGCAATGGCGCAGTGCTCGGCCAGTGCGTCACGCCCGAGCGGGCCGGAAACCGCTGCCAGCGGGTGATGTGGTGCCACCGCGAATGCAAACCGCACCACGCCCAGTGCTTCCACTACATAACCACCACCACTCGGCCCCTCGCCCGCCGCACCCACCAGCAGGTCGGCGCGGCGATCCAGCAGCGCCTCCCAGGTGCCGGAAAGCGCCTCGCTGATCAGCCGCACCCGGGTCTGCTCGGCCACCGCGCTGAAATCAGCAATGTCCTGCGCCAGCAACGCCGGCTGGAACATCGAATCCACCGCCAGGGTCAGCTCCGCCTCCCAGCCCGAGGCCACCCGGCGCACCCGCAGTTCCAGCTCACGGGCCGCGCGCAGCAGGTGCCTGCCCTCCTCCAGCAGTGCCTGCCCGGCCTCGGTCAGGTCGGCACGCGGCCCGACCCGGTCGAACAGCTGCACGCCCAGGTCCTGCTCCAGCTTGGAGACGGTGTAGGAAATGGTGGACGGCACCTTGTGCAGCGCCTTGCCGGCGGCGGCAAACGAGCCACGGCGGTCGATGGCGTCCAGGATCTGCAGGGAGTCGAGGCTGAGCTTGAGCATTCGAAAATTTCGATGATGGCTTGCAAAACTATCCGTTTTTCAAACCCGAAGCGCAAGCGGATACTGGCCGCAACAGGAAAGGGACGGGGCCAACCCACCCCGGTCCATCATCGAAACCGTCGAACACCCAGGAGAATATCATGCTGCAGATCCGCAAGAGCAACACCCGTGGCCAGGCCAACCATGGCTGGCTGAACTCCCAGCACACCTTCTCGTTCGCCAACTACTACGATCCGCGCTACACCAGCTTCGGCCCGCTGCGGGTGATCAACGAAGACAAGGTGATCGGCGGCCAGGGCTTCGGCACCCACAGCCACAGCAACATGGAGATCGTCTCCTACGTGCTGGGCGGCGCGCTGGAGCACAAGGACTCGATGGGCACCGGCTCGGTGCTGCGTTACGGCGACGTGCAGCGCATGAGCGCCGGCAGCGGGGTCAGCCACAGCGAGTTCAACCACTCGGCTGACGAAACCGTGCACTTCCTGCAGATCTGGCTGTTCCCGGAGGTTGAAGGCATTCCCCCGAGCTACGAGGAAACCCACTTCACGCCGGAGAGCAAGCGCGGCCAGTTGCGCCTGATCGTGTCCGAGGACGGCCGCGATGGCTCGTTGAAGATCCACCAGAACGCGCGCATCTATGCCGGCCTGTTCGACGGCGATGAGCAGGCCCGACTGGAGCTGGCTCCGGGTCGCGGCAGCTATGTGCAGGTGGCGCGTGGGCAGGTGAAGGTCAACGGCATCACGTTGGATACCGGCGATGCGCTGCAGATCCGCGATGAGGCGCAGGTGACGATTGAGAACGGACGCGATGCCGAGGTGCTGGTGTTTGATCTGCCGCTTTGAGCATGCTGCCGGGCAAGCCCGGCACTACGCGGAAAAATGCGGAAAATGCGGAAAAATGCGGGCATGAGGGCTGCATCCTGCACCCCCATGCCCGCTCCCGCCTTGATCAGAACCCGGTATTGAACTCGAGCTGGAACACGTCGATGGCCAGCGGCGGACCGAACACTTCCTTGGCCGCCATCCACTTGCCGCTTACCCAGGTGCGATGATCGAACATGTACGCGCCGCCGACGTAATAACCGCGCGCGTTGGTGCCGCCCAGGTGGAAGTTGGAATCGTTGAATGCATCCGGCAGCGCGTCCGGCTCGATCCGCTTGTAGCCCAGCAGCGCCTGCCATTGGCCCTTCTGCTTCAGCTCGACATCGCCGAAGGTGGCCTGCAGCATCCACGCGGTGTCGCCGCTGCGGAACGATTCCGCGGTGGTGGTGCCACCGTTGCCGAAGTTGTTGACGATGCCGCCATTGGCGCGGGTGAACATCGCATTCTGGTCATAGGCCAGGTTGCGGATGTAGTCCGCTTCCAGGCGCATGTCCATGCGATGGCTGAGCGAGGCGTCCCAGCGCAGGTTGAGGTCGGCCAGGCGGAACGCCGATGCCAGGCCCACGTATTGCGGGGTCGGGGTGTTGGCCGGGTCCAGCGGATTGAGTGCGATGTCTCGCAGCAGCATCAGCGTGTTGCCCTTCTGCATGAAGGCCGGGCGCGACCAATCGGTGTCGCAGCCCGGGGCACCTGCATACAGCAGGCACGGCGAGGACACCTTGCCGCTGATGTTCTTGTAGTCGTAGTACGCCACCGCCGCACGCACACTGTGGTTGTCATTGAAGCGCCAGTCGATGCCGACCTGCGCGCCGCTGAGCCACTTGTTCTCGTTCGGGGTCTTGACCTGGCTGGCGCTGGGCGAGTTGTCCGAGGTGTATTCCAGCGGCACCACGGCGAGGTTGCCGAACACCGACCAGTTGCCCTCGCCCTGCGGCGGGCTCAGGAAGTTGGCCGCCAGGCCGTCGAAGTTCAGGTCATTGGAAAACAGCGTGTCGCTGGACCAGAACGGATTGCCGAAGCGACCGCCCTTCACCGTCACCCAGTAGGTGGGTGCATAGGACAGCCACACCTGGTCCAGCCAGATGTCCTTCTTCTCCATGCCACCGCCGAGGGTGTCCGTGGTCGACACCGGACCGTCGCTGCTGCCGCTGGCCAGACGGATGCCGGCGCGGGTGCGCTCGCTGATCTCCGCTTCCACGCCCAGGCGGGCACGCACGCGCCACAGATTGCGGCGGTCCTGGCGGCTGTTGCGCAGCGGCGGCAGGTCCAGATTGGTGTTCGGGTTGGTGTCGTAACCGCTGCCATCGTTGATCGCGGCCCAGTCGATCTCGATGTCGCTGTTGCTGTCGGAGTAGAAGCGCGATTCGTTGCGCACGCGCACGTCGCCGGCGACCTTGATCCGCTTGGTCCATTCGGCCACTTCGTTCGGCGAGGCCCAGCCCTGCTCGCTGGCCTGCTGCATCACGTCCTGGCGCACTTCATCGCGGATCTCATCGCGCACGTGCTGCGGCACATACGGCACGCGCACGTCGCCGGCTTCCAGCGCCACGCCACCGGTCACCGCCGCTGCCGTGCCAGCCTTGCTGGCCTCGGCCGCTGCGGCTTCCGCTTCAGCCTGGGCCAGCAGCGCCTGGCCGTCTTCAGGGCGCAGCGCACCGCTGGCGATCAGGCCGCGGATCAGCTTGACCATGGTGGTTTCCTGCGCCGCCATCGCCCCGGACGGCGCTGCCAGCGCCAGCAGCACGGCGCAGCACAGCAGCACCCGGCGTTTCGGGCGGGGAGGTAAAGCGGTCGGGTTGCGCATGTTCATCACGGATCTCGCAGCAAAGGGAAAGACAGGAAAAAGAAGGAGTCAGAGACCGGGCCGGCGGCCCTGCACCAGTACCCGCGCCGGGAAGGTCAGCGAGGCCGGTGGGCGCTGTTCCACCTGGCCGAGGCGGCGCAGCGCATCGACCACCGCCGCGTCGGCGGCGTCGTTGCCACTGCCACGGTTGAGCTCGACGCGGGTGATGCGGCCGTCCGGGTCCATCCACACGTCGACGTGCAGGCGGAAGCCCAGCCGCTTGACCCGGTCGTCGCGGGCGATCGCCTGCTGCATCACGTAACCGAGGTAGCGCCCGTAGCTGGCATTGCCGGCCCCGCCCGGACCGGTGCCGCTCATGCCGCCGCCACTGCCGGAACGGATGCCGAAGCTGTCCGTGCCCGCCTGTGCATCGGCGTCCATGGTCACCGGGTCGGACGTGTCCGGGGTCGGCTCGGGTTCGTTGCTGGGCACCGGTTCCATCGGCTCGGGTTCCGGCACGGTTTCTTCCGGCGGCGTCTCCGGCTCGGGTGGCTGTTCCGGCGGGGGCGGCGGTGGTGGGGGCGGCGGTGGCAATGCCAGCATCTGCGGCGGATTCACCGGCCGGCGCGTGCTGGCGGTGTCCTTGGTCAGCAGCCACACGAAGAACGCCACCAGCAGCGCCGCTGCCGCAGCGCACAGTCCGACGGTGATCCACAGTTGCCGGCGTTTGTCCGGGGAACCTGACATCCGCCTTACCCCTGCGCCTTGCCGGTGACCAGGCCGACCTGGCTCAGTTCAATCCGGCGCAGCAGGTCCAGCACCTCGACCACGCGCGCGTACTGCACTTCCGCATCGCCGCGCACGATCACCGGGAAGTCCGGGTTGGTCGCCTTTTCGGTGCGCAGCCGGTCTTCCAGCTCCGCCAGGCTCACCGGGTAGGCATCCAGGAACACCTGGCCGCTGTTGTCGACGGTGATTGCCTTGGTCTTGGGTTTCTCCAGCGCGGTGGAATTGCTGGCCTTGGGCAGGTTGACCTCGATGCCGGGAATGCTGGCGTTGCTGGTGAGGATGAAGATCACCAGCACCACCAGCAGCACGTCGACGAACGGCGTCACGTTGATGCCCTTCTCGCGCTTCTTGATGCCGAACCGCTTGCGTGCCATGCCGGTGCTCCTCAGGCCACGGCCGGACGCGCGGTGGCGGCCGGTTCGCTGCGGTCGAACTCTTCGGCCAGGCGCGCGGTGAACTCGTCGACAAACACCGACATGTCCGCGGCAATCGCTTCAGCGCGCGAGGCCAGCCAGTTGTAGCCAAACAGCGCGGGAATCGCCACGCCCAGGCCGGCGGCGGTACACAGCAGCGCCGCCGCCATGCCCGGGGCCACCGAATTGATGTCGACCGCGCCGGCCATTGCCGCCACCACGAACACCAGCATGATGCCGATCACGGTGCCGAACAGACCGATGTACGGCGCGCCTTCAATGGTGGTGGACAACCAGTTCATGCGCTTGGACATGCGCTCGGTTTCGCGCGTGACCTCGGCGTCCATGGTGGCGCGGATCGAGGTGATGGCCGCGGCGGTCAGACCGTGATGGTGCGAGCCGCGACCGTCCATTTCGTCCATGGCGATGCGGTACAGACGCCACAGGGTGGAGTTCTCGCGGATCTGCGTGGACAGCGTGCCATTGCGCTCCAGACCCTGCAGGGTGGCGACCGGTGCGCCGGTGACCTTGCGGTACTGCACGGTGAAGGCTTCGTTGGCCTTGGCCACGGTGCCGAAGTAACGGCTCTTGGCGATCATGATCGCCCACGACAGCAGCAGCATCAGGCCCAGCACTGCCACCACCACCCAGGCATCGACCGGCATCGCCTTGAGGATGAAACCAAAGTGGCTCTGGCCAGTGGTCTGCTCATCGGCCCCGTAGCTGGCCAGGCGCGAATCGCCGCCCTGGCTGGCGAAGTCGGCCTGCAGCAGCGCCGGCGAGCGTGCCACGCGGGAGATGCGCAGTTCGTCGATGGCACCGTTGAAGTTGGCCAGTGCAGTAGTAGTTGCGCCCGGCGCATCGGCACCGATCACCGGCGCGCCATTGAACGCGGGCAGCTCGCCCGCCAGCTCGGCGATGGCACGGCCATTGAGGAACAACTGCAGCTTGCCTTCAGCGGCGGTCAGTGCGACGTGCGCCCACTGCCCTTCCGGGATCGGCTGCGCCAGCGTGCTGCGCTGCCCGTTGAGCTGCACGAACGGCGCGCCGTTGGCGAGGCCGATCAGCAGTTCCGAGGCCCCTTCGCGGCGGCTGTACAGCGCCTGCTCGCCGGCCGGCGCGGCCGGCTTGACCCAGGCCGAGAAGGTG
>NZ_RHPP01000192.1 GCF_003935715.1 Stenotrophomonas sp. 278
GTGCCGACGCTGGCCACGGTCGGCGTGCCCTGCACCGCTGCCGGCACCGCTACATCGGCGGCCGCCGGTGCAGCAGCAACGGCCGCTTCCGGTGCAGTGGCGACGCTGGCGGTGGCGACCGACGCGCTGCGGGCACGTGCACTGCCGCCGCCTGCCGTGCGCTGGTCGATTTCGGTGACCTTGGCATCCAGCGCGCCCAGTGCATCACCCACGTTGTTGTAGCTGCTGCCCTGGATCACGTAGTTGGGAGCCACGAACACGCCCTGCATGCCCACGCTGGCCCCGCCACCGAGGAAGCTGGCGGTGTCGGTCAGTGCCTGGAACAGCTGGCCACCGTTGATCGCCTGGCGGCTGCTGCTGGCCACCGACCCGGCGGCCACGTTATCGATGGTGCTGCCCTGCAGACCCGAGAGCGTGACCGTGTCACGGCTGCTGTCGTCATAGCTCAGGGTGTTGGCGGTGCTGGTTTCCACCGAACCGATGCGGTCGTCGATGTCGCCCACGCGGGTTTCCACCGAGGTCACGCGCTGGTTGGTGGTGTTGAGCTGGCCACCGGTGACCGCGTCGGTGCTGCCGGCGGCAATGCGCCCCGCGGCGACATTGACGATGCGGCGCGTGGCCGGACCGTCGGTGCCGTTGCCACCGCCGACCGAGACCACGTTGGCTTCCACCGCACGCGAGCCCGAGCCCAGCGCCACCGAATTGGCACCGGAGACACCTGAGCCTGCGCCGATCGCCACGCTGTTGGCCCCGTTGCTCACGAAGGCACCGTTGCCGACCGCGACCGCGTTGGTGGCGTTGGTGGAGGCCAGGCGACCGACCACGGTGCTGTTGTCACCGCGTGCCGAGGCATCTGCACCGACCGCTGTGGCACCGGTGGCGGACGCCGTTGCGGTGGTGCCCAGTGCGGTGCTGCGGTTGCCACTGGCGGTGGCCGCCGAGCCGCCGGCCAGTGCATCGGTACCGCTGGCGGTGGCGGTGCCGCTGCCGCTGGCCTTGAAGTAGCGGGTGGCCTCATCAGCGGTGGCGGCCACACTGTCCAGCTGCGCCTTGTTCACCGCATCGGTGGCATTGGTCGCGGCACCGACGTTGGTGATGCGGCGCGTGGCCGGACCGGTGGTGCCGTTGCCGCCGCCAACCGAGACCACATTGGCTTCGGTGGCACGCGAACCGGCACCCAGCGCGACACTGCCGGTGCCGTTGGCCCAGGCACTCTTGCCCAGCGCGGTGGCATTGATGCCGCTGTAGGCGTAGCTGTCCTGACCGATCGCGGTGGAGCCGGCCGAGGTCGCCCAGGCCAGCTGGCCCACTGCGGTGGTCTGCGCCGCCGTGGCCCAGGCGCTGGCACCGCCGGCAAAGCTGTTCGCTCCGCTGGCCTGTGCGCTGTGGCCGACGGCGATGCCGTACGCGCCCGACGCGGTGCTGCCCCAGCCGAATGCCGAAGCGTAATCGCCGCTGGCTTCCGCGCCGTAACCCAGTGCGGTGGTGCGCACACCGGTGGCGGCACTGAACGCACCCACCGCCGTGCTGTAGTCGCTGCCGGCTTCAGCGCTGTAGCCGACGGCCGCGGACTGCAGGCCCGCCGAGGTGGCATTGGCACCGCTGGCGGTGCTGAACACACCGTCGGCCTGTGCGCCGGCACCCAGCGCGGTCGCGCCGGTACCGCCGGCACTGGTGGCACGGTCGAGCAGCACGTTGCCGTTGGCATCTTCGTAGTACAGCGCGCCACCGATCGCAGTGGCCGAATCAGCGGTCGCCGAGGCGTTGTAGCCCGACGCCGACGCATTGCGACCGCTCGCAAGCGAACCGCTGCCATAGGCCGACGCACCCGTGCCGAAGGCATTCGACGCTTCACCGGCTGCGGTGGCGTAGGCTCCGTCGACGAAGCTGCCGACGTCATTGCCATCGCCGCTGCCGCTGGCCTGGAAGAAGCGGCTGGTGTTTTCGGCGACGTCCGCCACCTCGTTGAGCTGATCCAGGTTCACCGCATCGGTGCCCTCGGTACCGGCAGCGACGTTGGTGATCTGGCGCTGCGAGGTGGCCGTGCCGACCGACACGCTGTTGTCGCGGTCCGCACGCGAGCCCGCGCCCAGCGCCACGCTGTTGAGGCCGTTGGCGGTGGCGCTTTCACCGACCGCGGTCGCACCCACTGCATCGGCCCACGAGTTCCAGCCCAGTGCGGTGGTGTAGTCGTCGGTCGCCCATGCACCGGCACCGAAGGCCGAGGCACCGGTGCCCGATGCACGCGCCGGAATGAAGCCGAAGAAGGTGCTGCCGCCGATGGCCACGCTTTCGTCGCCGGTGGCTTCACTGAACTCACCGACGGCGACCGCGCTTGCGCCGGTGGCGGTTGCGGCTGCGCCTACTGCGGTGCTGTAGACGTTGGAGGCAACCGAGCCGTAGCCCAGCGCGGTGGACAATTCGCCGGTGGCTTCGCTATAGCTGCCGAATGCCGAGCTGCCCGCTTCCGAGGCGGTGCTGCGGAAGCCGCTGGCAATCGCCTGCTGGCCCGAAGCAATCGACTCGCTGCCGTTGGCGGTGCTGTAGGCACCGCTGGCGGCGGCTGCGGCACCGGTGGCGCTGGCTCCGATTTCCGAAGCCGAGGCACCGCTGCCCACCGCAACGCTGTCTTCGCCGGTGGCCTGGGCATTGGTGCCCAGTGCCGAGGCGTTCACACCCGATGCCAATGCATCGGTGCCCACTGCCGTGGCGTTGCTCGCCAGCGCATTCGCGCCGCTGCCCAGCGCGGTGGCACCGTCGCCGATCGCACTGGCCGCTTCGCCTGCGGCTACGGCATTGTCGCCGTCGACATAGGCACCGGCGTCGCTGGCATCGCTGCCGCTGGCCTGGAAGTACTTGCTGGTCGCAGCGGCGGCATCGGCCACCGCGTTGAGCTGGTTGAGGTTTACCGCATCGGTGCCTTCGGTACCGGCGGCGACGTTGGCGATCTGGCGTTCGCTGCCGACGCTGCCGACCGATACGCTGTCATCGCGGTCAGCAATCGAATCGGCCCCCAGCGCCACGCTGTTGGCACCTTCCGAGGTTGCTGCATTGCCCAGCGCGGTGCTGTTCAGGCCTGGCGACCACGCACCACCGCCTACCGCAGTGGAGTAATTGCCGGAGGCTTCGGTGGGCAGCAGGCCGAACAGTGCGCCACCCACGGCGACGCTGTTGATGCCGCTGGCGAGCGCGTTCTGACCGGTGGCCGTGCTGTAGGCCCCCGAGGCCACCGCATCGCCGCCCAGTGCCACGCTGTTGGAGCCGCTGGCGTTGGCGAAGCTGCCCACCGCGGTCGCGTTGAACGCGGTGGCAGTGGCGTACCCGCCGAGCGCGGTGGTGTAGTTGCCGGTGGCTTCCGAGGCGAAGCCGAAGCCCGCCGACAGCGTCCCGCTGACCACGCTTTCTGCACCCACCGCGGTCGCACCGCGGCCGCTGGCAGTGCTGTAGTAACCCAGCGCCACGGCTTCCTCGCCGCTGGCTTCAGACAGCGCGCCACCGGCCAGGCTGCCGGCACCGGAGGCCACGCTGGCCGCGCCGGTGGCCGTGCTCTGTTCACCCGACGCTTCGCTTTCCGCACCGCTGGCCGTGGCGTACTCGCCCGTGGCCTGTGCGTTGCTGCCCTGCGCGGTGGCATTGGCGGCACTGGCCAGGGAGTTCAGGCCTACGGCAGTCGCGGAATCGCCAAGCGCGAACGCGCCGCTGCCCAGCGCCGAAGCGCCGGTGCCGCTGGCAAAGCTGCTGGACCCCACCGCAGTGGCGTAATCGCCGTCGGTGGCGGCGTTGGAACCGGCCGCCACGCTTTCCTCGCCATTGGCGACGGCCACGCCTTCGCCGGTCGCCTGGAAGCGTTCGGTAGCAGCACTCAGCTGATCGACGTTGACCGCGTCGGTGCCCTCGGTACCGGCGGCCACCTGGGTGATCTGACGCTGCTGGTCGTCGTTGCCGACCGACACGGTGTACGCGCGGTCTGCAGTGGATCCCGCGCCCAGTGCCACGGCATTCGACGCGCTTGCACTGCTGCCCGCACCGATGCCGATGGCGCTTTCACCGCCGGCCACCACGTTGGTGCCGATGGCGATGCTGTTGATGCTGTTGCCCAGCGCCTGATAGCCCACTGCAACGCTGTTGTTGGCGTACGCGAAGGCACCACGACCCACGGCCGTGGAGCTGGTGCCGCGCGCCCAGCTGTTGTAGCCGACCGAGGTGGCACCTGCGCCATCGGCCCAGGCCGCATAGCCCAGCGCCGTGGCGTTGGCTTCGGTCGCCCAGGCACTGGCACCGAAAGCCGTCGCGCTTTCGGCGGTGGCCCACGCGTAGGCACCGGTGGCGGTGCTTTCAATACCGCTGGCCCAGGCGTTGTCGCCCTGCGCGATGCTGTACTCGCCCGTGGCACGCGCCTTGTAACCCTGTGCCAGGCTGTTGTCGCCGGTGGCCTGCGCACCGCTGCCGAAGGCGTTGCTGAGCGCGCCGGTCGCCTGCGCGCCGGCACCGACCGCCACCGCGTCCTGTGCGGCGGTGGTGCCGATCAGCACGGCGTTGCCGTCGCCGTCGACGATGGGCTGGTTGTATTCGTCATAGGCCTGACCCTGGCCGCCGATGGCCACGCTGCCGTTGCCATTGGCGGTGGCGTTCTGGCCGACGGCCACCGTGCTGTCACCGGCTGCAGTGGCACCATTGCCAACGGCGGCGGCCCCCGCGCCCAGCGCGTTGCTCGCCTCGCCTGCGGCCAGTGCACCGTCGCCGTCTGCGAAGGCACCGACATCGCTGTCGGTCGACGCGTTGGCCTTGAAGCGCAGTGCGGTGGTGTCGGCGGTATCGGCCACGGCATCCAGCTGCGCCTTGTTCACCGCATCGGTTGCTTCAGTGCCGGCCGCCACATGGGTGATCTGGCGTTCGCTGCCGGCGTCGCCCACCGACACGGTGTTGTCGCGCACGGCGGTGGAATTCGCCCCCAGGGCCACACTGTTGGCCCCGCGCGCGGTGCTGTAGAAGCCGACAGCCGTGCTCAGCTCGCCACTGGCCCAGCTCTCCGCGCCCAGCGCGGAGGCACCGTCGCCCGGGGCGTAGGCGAAGTAGCCCAATGCGGTGGCTTCAAGGCCGGAGGCTTCGCTCAACGTGCCGTTGGCCACGGCGTAGTCGCCGCTGGCGATCGCACCGGCACCCACGGCGGTGGCCGCCTCGCCCGTGGCCTGGGTCTGCACGAAGAAACCCAGTCCCGGAATCAGATCGACCGGACCGCCGACGGCGGTGCTGCTGGTGCCGGTGGCGGCGGTCTGGGTGCCCACGGCGGTGGAATAGTCACCGGTCGCATTGGCGACGGCACCGAATGCCGAGGCCTGCGCGCCGGCGGCATACGCGCCGACGCCGTACGACGAAGCCGCAAAGCCGGAGGCTTCCGCGCTGGCACCGACCGCGGTGCCGCCCACGCGGGCGCTGGTGGCACCGGTATCGACCGGCACGCCACCATTGGTGATCAACGGGTCGCCGTTCTCATCCACGGCAGCACCGCCCACGGCGACGCTGCCCGGACCTTCGGCCTGCGCGTTGTGGCCGAACGCGGCGCTGTTCTGGCCGCTGGCCAGCGCATTGTTGCCAACAGCCGTAGCGTTCTGCGCAACGGCAACCGCCCCACTGCCCAGGGCCGTGGTGCCATTGCCGAGCGCGGTGCTGGCTTCACCGATGGCGGTGGCGTTGTCGCCGTCAGCCAGGGCACCGGCATCGCTTTCCGCACTACCGGTGGCCTGGAAGTATTTCGCGGTGGTGTCGGCGACATCGCCGACCGCATCCAGCTGTGACTTGTTCACCGCATCGTTGGCTTCGGTACCGTCGGCCACGTGCGTGATCTGGCGCTGCAGGCCGTTGTTGTTGCCGACCGAAACCGTGTCCACGCGATCGGCGTAGGAGCCCGCACCGAGCGCCACGCTGCCCACCGCGACCGCCGCCGAGTTGGAGCCAAGCGCCGCGCTGAAATCAGCTACCGCCGTGCTGAACGCGCCGACCGCGATGGATGCTTCGCCGCCGCTGCCCGCGCCGCGGCCCAGCGAGGTGCTGCCGGCACCGATGGCGAGCGCGCCGCCGCCGATGGC
>NZ_RHPP01000193.1 GCF_003935715.1 Stenotrophomonas sp. 278
GCTTCACGACGGGCCGCGGCCTGGCGATCGGCCTCCTGACGCTCGCTATCGCGGCGGGCGGCTTCGGCCTGGGCGGCGATATTACGGGCCGCTTCGGCCTCGGCGGCCTGCTGCTGGCGCTGCTGGTCCGCCAGCTGCTTGGCGCGGGCTTCAGCGTCCTTCTTGACCTTGTCGGTCTCTTCCTGGGTGCGCTTCAGGGCGGTCTGCATGCCGCCGGTGACGCCCTGCTTCAGGCGGGCCAGCGCGGGTGCATTGGCGTCCACCTTCTCCACCAGGGCCACCAGGCGCTGGGCTTCGGTGAAGTCTTCACGCGCCAGGTTCTGCTCGGCGGCGATGACGGTGTAGGGCAGAAGGTCGGTCAGCGCGCTTTTCACCGAGGCGTCGTCCGGTGTCTTGTCGCGCAGGGCCAGGTAGTACTCGATGGCGTTGTCGCCGGCCGGGGCGTACATGCGGTTCTCGCGCAGCGCCTTGCTGGCCGAGTCGCGCAGGTCTTCGGTGCCCATCGACTGCACCTGGGCCGAAACGGCCGGTGCCGGCGCGGGAGCCGCGGCAGGGGCGGCCGCCGGAGCGGTCGCGGTGTCAGCAGCCGGAGCCGCCGGTTCATCCTTGCCCGAGCAGGCGGCCAGAGCCACCGCCAGGGTCAGCGGCACCCACAGGCGCGCCTTGGCGAAAGTGTTGACGTGCGACATCCAACTCCCCTTTGAAGAACGACGATACGTAAGGCCTGAGACGGCAGGCCGGCCGGACCCCGCCGCGCTTCCCGACGCGCCGGGCCGTGCCCCCCGGCGGAGCCCGGCGGCCAGAAGCTTCAATCTACCATCACATGGCGTTGATGTGGGTGACCCGGACCGGGCTTAATGCGACAGCGACTTGCTCGGCGCGTGCGACATCAGCTTGTCGGTGAAGGCAATGCCGATCGCCGACAGAATGAAGGCACCGTGGATCACGGTCTGCCAGATCACGCCGCTGGTGGTCATGGTGGCGCACTTCAGGCGACCGGCCGCCTCCGGGCCCGCCATCGCGGTCACGGCGCTGACGGCCTCATAGAAGGCCTGGGTGTCGCACAGCGGAAGGCCGTCCAGCGAGCCCGCGCCGATGAAGGTCTTCAGCAGGTGGATCGAGGAGATGCCGATGATCGACAGGGCCAGCTTCACCTTCAGCACGCTGGCGTTGACGTGGCTGAGCCATTCCGGCTGGTCCGGGTGGTTTTCCAGGCGCAGGCGCGAGACGAAGGTCTCATAGCCGCCCACGATCACCATCACCAGCAGGTTGGAGATCATCACCACGTCGATCAGGCCCAGCACCAGCAGCATGATTTCCTGCTCGCCCATGCTGTTGGCACGGTGGATCAGGTGCCACAGCTCCTTGCCGAACAGAAACACGTATACGCACTGCGCCAGGATCAGGCCCAGGTACAGCGGCAGCTGCAGCCAGCGCGAGGCGAAGATCAGGGACGAAAGCGGGCTGATACGGGCAGGGGACGAGCTCATGGGGCTGAATGGAGGGTTGCAGGGGTTGCCGAAGGGTACCCGGAGCGGCTGACGGTGCCAAGGCACGGCAGCCGCCCGTCATGAACAACCGCTCAGGGTTCCAACCCGTAGAGCCGGGCTTGCCCGGCTGTTCCAACCCGCCCCCCCAACTCTCGGAGTTCTATCAGCGATGTCCGCGCGACTCCGGTCTAGAGTCCTCCCTCCTCATTTCTCTTGGAGATCTCCGTGCGGCCATCAACCTATGGCGTACTGGCGGCAGCTTTGGGGCTGATCGCGACACCTATCGCCGGCCGATCCGCCAGTGACCTCTCCTCCGCCGACAGAGCTCCGGCAATGCTTCCGCCCGAAGCGGCTGGAAAAGTCTGCTGCCCGGGGACGGACCACACCGTCCAGCTCCGCAGCATGGGCGCCGGGCACCAACATCCTGCAGCTCGCGACTTGAGCGTTCATCCCCACTGGAACGTACATGGCTTCGAGCGCGACGGTGCCATCTACTACCAAGTCAGCGACCTCTCGGGAATCGTGCACCTGATTGCGGGGCAAATCGGTGGCGTTTACTCAGCGTTTCCTGTCGCAGAATCCGGCGCACGATTGAAGCTCCCAATGCCGCCCATGCCCCTCAATGGCGAGTTCTCATTGCACGTGGACGTCGATTCAGAAGGAACCGCGTGGCGAGTGGATGTGGATGCCCCCGAACGCTAAGGGCTCACGAATCCAACAGCTCCATTCGAATCCGTTTCCACCAGCGCGCCCGATCTCAGACGCAAACGAAAGAAACGGGGGTGGCCGACATCTACAGTTTCAGACGCCATGGCGGGACCGAAGCGTTCCCGCATGCGCGTCCGTCACACCACGCAAAAAGAGGTAAATATGTCCCTGAAGCGAAAGTTGTCGGTGGTTTCCGCCGCTTTTCTTATCGGAGCGCCCTTCACTGCGGCCGCAAATGATGGCCTGGGCGTCGACATGGAGATCAGATGCAGTTGCGGCGACGACGGTGATCGCAACGTTCAACTGCAGCGGAATGGGCTGGGCGATCCCGGATTGCAGGCTACGCCTTTGAATACGCACCCGGACTGGGACGTGCATGGCTTCGGCCGTGACGGAATGGAGTACTTCCAGGTCAACGACCGCGCCGGGAAGATTCAGCTGATCATCGGCCATGCGGACGGGGTGTTCTGGCTGCTGCCCGCAGGTGATCCGCATGCGCGCGTGATCCTGCCCGGCGATCCCGCTTTGCCAGTGGATGCGGTCCTGGTCTCCGAGGTGTATCGGAACCCGGAATTCCATCTGCGACTGTACGCTTCCGAGAACGGGAAGATCTGGGGCGTCGACTCGACCCATTAGGGCGGATGGGCCATCGCCCACCGATGGAAGTGGACGTGAGCTATCGAAGCGATCACCAGCATCATCGTCCATATTCTCAGAGATTCTTCAGAGCGACCTCCATGGGGCCTCCATAAAGTTGCACGGATATCCCATAACCCTTCATTGGAGGTGCCCATGCGAGGCGCGATTCTCTCGTCCGCAGCGACTGTCTTGATGATCTTCAGCTCTCCCGAAGCTGCGACTGCTCAAGACTCGAAGCCTGTTCCAACCGCGTGTTGCCCAGGAAAAGATCACCTGGCCCAGTTTGTTCGCATCGGTCTTGGCAACTCTGTTCCCGACGCCGCTGACCTGAGCTTGAGTCCGGGATGGCACGTCTATGGGTTCGAGCGTGACGGAGCGGAGTACATCCAGATCAACGACGCAGCAGGGGCTGTCCATCTGGTTATCGGGAAAATGGGGAACGAGTTCTGGGCGCTGCCAGCGGGTGCGAGCGAAGTGCCCATCTCATTCCCCAACCAGGTTATCCCGCCCCCAGCCGACGCAAGCCGGGTCCTCGTCTACGAGAATCCGGAGTTCAAGCTTCATCATCACCGGGGAGCAGAGGATTCCCTATGGTCGGTGGAGACGACATCAACACCTTGATGGGGTCCTAGGTATCCCGCAGCAACATGCGAATCCGGTTCTGGCGGCACTCTACGGTGCCGCCATGACTGAGCACCCTGCCTGCCAGCCGATCCGTAACCGCTTTGATGGTGGCGTCGCTCAATCGGTGACCTGGGTCAACGATGGCAGCCACGACCACAATGCCTGAACCGAAACGAGTGCGCCCACACCGGGCGCTGACGCGAATCTGTCCCTGTTCGCACTGAAGAAGCAGCGAAACGGCTTCGGTCAGAGCGCGATACGTGGCAAGCTGAAGCGCAACAGGCAAACGACACGGATCTCCGAAAAGCCTGGGCTGCAGGATCCGCTCGGTGCTTTGCCATACATCGCTTATGCCGCCGATCTGTAGTGCAAGGTAAAGGCCTACATGCTCCAATGCAGTGGGGTAGACAAGGCTGGCTTGGGCCCGGAACTTCCTTGAGTAGAACGCGGAAGTGCTGATCAGATTCTCGGCCACGCGTGGATGCCCCTGACGGATGAGCCAGTCAGCGGTCTCGCTGAGATGGAGATCGATCCCCTCGCCGATTCTGTTCATGTCGGCTGCTCGCTCACGCAGGCTCAACTCTGACGCCGTATGTGCTTTCCTGGTCTGAGAGATGACTTCACTGCTTGCGATCACCTCAGTGCGAAGCCGGTTGAAATGATGGCTGATGCTGGAACCTAGTGCCAGCAGGGTGATGCCAACCACTGCAAGGATCTGCTGGATTACGAATGTGGTCGAATCGAAAGACCACGGCTGTCCCGTGGACGGCATGGTGATACCCATGACAAGGTTAACCAGCGAAACAGCAGCGGCAGCGCCCCGCCAGCCGTGAAGACAGGTCAGAAGCACTGCAGGCATGCCCATGGCAAATAGCAGGCTGCCTGAAAGCCACGGCTGTTCGGCGCGGACATACACTGACGCCACCGCGAGTACGGGAATAGCCACCGCGGCTCCCACGCTGATGAGGGTGACTCTGCCAACCTCGGCTGCATGTTTGTGCCGTAGCCTCCACGCAAATGCGAGGGGTGCGAGCGTCAGGATGCCCAGAAAGTCGCCCACGCTGTAGCGGATAAGGCGCTGCAGGATGCCGATGTCAGGTGGTACCGGCCATAGAAGCTCTGCCATTGCGATGTTGATTGAGCTGATGGCCAGCGCAGCAATGGCTGCCAGCGAGATCAGCCAAGCGGGCGACCCGTTCTGAAGAACTGACTTGTGCAGCCTGACAATGGCGGCAATGGTGGGCATGATGCATGCGGGAGTCAGGATTGACCACGCAATGCCTAGCTCATCCGACAGCGGAAGAACGACGTACGCAAGATGCGCATAGTCGCCCAGGATAAGGAACACCCAATACCTTAACGGCACAAGTAGCAGCGCACCCACTCGAAGCCCGGCGACCAGATAGAACTGGTCCAAAGATGTCTGGCGTGCAGCCCAACATGTCACGGCAAAGGCTGCGGCAAGGAAGAGTCCGCATGGGTGAATGCGGATGCCAATGCGAGTTCCCTTTCTCCACCACTGCCCAAAGACTTCCATCAGCACACGCCATCTCCTGTTCAACCCACGCCTGCGTCGCTTTCAGGCGAGAACGCGTCGCAGGCTGTAGCGGTCGACATTAGATAGTGCGGTGACCCACGCAGGGCATCGGAATCCGACGAAACCCAGGCGAAGACCCCTCTAAAGCCTTAGAGCCTGAGTTCCGCGTAGGGCCTCATAGGACTAACTGTTCCCAACCTGCTGACAGCACCGTGACGCTTGCGACATACACTCACCCTTTCCCAACCCGTAGGTGCCGTCATGCTCGACCTGTATTACTGGCCCACTCCCAACGGCCACAAAGTCACCCTGCTGCTGGAAGAGCTGGGCCTGCCGTACCAGATCAAGCCGGTGAACATCGGGTCGGGCGACCAGTTCAAGCCCGAATTTCTGGCCATCTCGCCGAACAACAAGATGCCGGCGCTGGTGGACCACACCCCCACCGACGGCGGCGAGCCGCAGAGCGTTTTCGAATCCGGCGCGATCCTGCTGTATCTGGCCGAGAAGACCGGCAAGTTCCTGCCGGCTGACACCCGTGGGCGGGTGGCGGTGCTGGAGTGGCTGTTCTGGCAGATGGCCGGGCTGGGCCCGATGAGCGGGCAGATGGGCCATTTCAACGTGTATGCGCCGGAGCAGATTCCGTATGCCATCGAGCGCTATGGCAACGAGGTGCGCCGCCTGCACGGGGTGATGGACAAGCGCCTGGCGCAGAGTGCGTATCTGGCCGGGGATGAGTACACCATTGCCGACATGGCCAGCTACCCGTGGATCGGGGCGTACGACAAGCTGCCGCCGGATTTCGCCGCGTTCCCGAACCTGAAGCGCTGGCATGAGGCGATTGCCGCGCGCCCGGCCACCCAGCGGGCGTATGCATTGAAGGAGAAGGTGAACCCGAATGCGGGCAAGCCGTTGAGCGAGGAAGAGCGCAAGCATCTGTTTGGGCAGCGGTAGGATTGATGGCGGTAGCGCCGGCCGTTGGCCGGCCCACGGATCGCCTGGGCCCGCCCACCGCCCGGGCGACCCGGGTTTTTGCGGGGTTTTAGCCGGGCCGGCCGCATTTGGGGGGTCTTGTATAAAAAACTA
>NZ_RHPP01000194.1 GCF_003935715.1 Stenotrophomonas sp. 278
GTGGCGGTGGGCCGCAGCGGCAGCGCCTGGGGCACGGGCCTGCACCCGGCGCAGAGCGGCGGTCCGCAGAAGCAGGAAGGCGATGGGCGCAGCCCGGCCGGGATCTTCGCGATTGGCGAGGCGTTCGGCTATGCGGACAAGGTGAGCACTTCCCTGCCCTACCAGCCGATGCGCGAGAGCAGCTACTGCATGGACGTGCCGGATTCGAAGTACTACAACCGCATCGTCGATGCGGAGGTGGTGGGGGCCGAGGCGGTGGAAGGTTCCACCGAGCCGATGCGGCTGGACCTGCACAACAAGGGCGACGTGCGGTACCGCGAGGGCTTTGTGATCGAGCACAACCCGAAGGCGGTGCCGCGCGGCGGCAGCTGCATCTTCGCCCACCTGTGGCGCACGCCGGGCGAGGCCACCGCCGGCTGCACGGCGATGGAGCCGGCGCACATGACCACGCTGCTGGGCTGGCTGACGCCGGCCGCGCGGCCGCGCTTCGTGCTGTTGCCGAAGGCGCAGTACGCGCAGCTGCAGGCGCAGTGGCAGCTGCCGGAGCAGGGCGCGCCATGAGCACCTCGTCCCCGGGCGCGCCTTCCGAACCGCAGTTGGAGCGTGCGGTCAGCCGCTGGCAGATTGTCGGGCTTTCGATCAACGACGTGATCGGCAGCGGGATCTACCTGCTGCCGGCGGCCACGGTCCTGCTGCTGGGTCCGTTCAGCCTGTGGGGCGTGGTCGCGGCGGGCATCGTGGTGGCGCTGCTGGTGCTGTGTTACGCGCAGGCGGCGAGCTACTTCGACGAACCGGGCGGCAGTTACCTGTATGCGCGCGAGGCATTCGGGCGCTTCGCCGGATTTGAGATCGGCTGGATGATCTGGCTGACCCGGATCAGCTCGGCGGCGGCGCTGAGCAACGCACTGGCCGACGCGGTGGCGCGGTTCTGGCCGTGGGCGGGACATGACCTGGGCCGGGTGCTGGTGATCGTGGTGTCGCTGGGGTTCCTGACCGCGGTGAACGTGATGGGCGTGCGTTCGGCGGCGCGCACCGGGATCGTGCTGGTGATCGGCAAGCTGCTGCCGTTGCTGCTGTTCGTGATGATCGGAGCGTTCCATGTGGACATGGACCTGGCGTTCTCGGGCCAGCGCCCGGATCCGCATGACCTGCAGCGCATGGGCGAGGCGGCGTTGCTGCTGCTGTATGCGTACGCGGGCTTTGAGAACATTCCGGCGGCGGCGGGCGAGTACCGCAACCCGAAGCGCGACATCCCGTTCGCGCTGATCACCATGATTGTGACGGTGACTGTGATTTACGGGGCGGTGCAGTTCATTGCGCAGGGCACGCTGCCGGGGCTGGCTTCCTCGGCGACGCCGCTGGCGGATGCGGCGGCCGGGTTTGGGGGCGAGGCGCTGGCGCTGATTCTGACCGTGGGTGCGACGATTTCGATCCTGGGCACCAACAGCAACACGATGATGATGGGACCGCGCTTCCTGTTCGCGCTGGCGCGCGATGGCTACGGGCCGAAGCTGCTGGCGCAGGTGCATCCGCGCTTCCGCACGCCGGCGGCGGCGATTGTGACCCAGGGCTTGATTGCGCTGCTGCTGGCGCTGAGTGGATCGTTCGTGCAGCTGGCGTTGTTGTCGATGACCACGCGGTTGTTTGCGTATATCGGCACGGCGGCGGCGGTGATCGTGCTGGCGCGGCGTTTCCGCGACCGGCCAGGGGCGTTGAGGCTGCCCGGTGGGCCGTTGATTCCCATCCTGGCGCTGGTGCTGTGCCTGGCGCTGTTTGCCAGTGCGAGCTGGCAGAACATTGCGGCGGCGTTGATTGCGTTTGCGGTGGGTGGGGTTATTTATTTGATGCCGCGGAAGGGCGGTCACGACCAACGGTCGTGACCTACCGGATCCGGATCGTCGGCGCACGATCGGGCGGTGGGTTCGTTGGTGACCCGACGGTAGGCCACGACCGTTGGTCGTGGCGGGACGTGCGGCCGGTTTGATCCACCATTCACCCGCCGCGCCCACGGCGTTAACCGGCACACGGCTACGGTAGACCCTCACCCCACCGGAGCCAGACATGAGCCCTGATTATCAGATTCCCGGCCGGGTGCCGGAAGACGGCGTGCCGCGCGAAGCGGTCTCCGACTACTGGCGCGAGCGCTTCAGCGCCGAACCTTACTACGACAGCAGCAGCGACCTGATCTTCGAGGATTACGAGCCTGCGTATTACCTGGGCTACAGCGCGCGCCACCAGCGCACGCGGGCCGACGAGGTGATCGCGGCCTACGAGCAGGTGGAAGCAGAGCTGCAGTCGCGCTGGGCGCAGGAGCATGCGACCAGCAAGCTGACCTGGGAGCAGGCCCGCTCGGCCGTACAGCGTGGCTGGGATGAGTCCACCGCGTTGCGGCAGGCGCATCTGGACAAGGGCGTGCCAAGGGGGACGTAAGTCCGGGCGATACGTGGAAAGCGGTGCCATCGGCCCGGCCAATACCGGGCGCGTGGCGACGCGTTCATCACTGCGGCTCGGCAGAGCTATCGGAGCGCGGAAGCGGCGGCAGCTTGGCCGTGCGCTTGGGTTCATCCACACCCGCGGCCATCAGGTCGCGGGTGTTCTTCTGTACGGCCACGGCACCGAACAGGCTGAGCGCGAAGGCCATGCCGTAGAAGCCCTTTTCGCTGAGCAGCAGGGTGGCGTTCCACAGGCCGACCAGCAGCAACAGCAGCGAGGCCAGCAGGGCGAACCAGCACAGGGCGTAGTAAAGGCCGCTGACCGGAATGCCTTCCACACGGTCGCGTACGCTCTTCTGCAATGACACCGCGGCGAACAGGCCGAACAGCAGCAGGGTGAGGTAGTAGCCCTTCTCGTTGAGCGCCATTTCGGCGTTGAACAGGCCGATCAGGTAGGCCGCCGCGCCCAGCAGCAGTGCCGTCCAGGAGGCCGCGATGAAGGCGGGAGAAGGCTTCTGTACGCTGGTGGTCATGGGGCGAAACTCCGTTTTGAAGCATCCGTGTTGCTGCGTACGGTAGCTGAATCGGGGCCTCGCGCCTACGGGGATGACCTATGGTCCACGCGGTGTTGATGGCCATGCTGTACAACCGTGGCTGGATATCGCACCCCTGACGGAGACACCCTGATGCCCCGCCATCTGCTGCTCACCCTGGCCCTGGCCGCCACCCCCGCCCTGTTCACCACCGCCTGCGTGGCCGCCGGCCCGACCGCTGCACCAGTGGTCCAGAAGGCCGACTGGCCGTTCACCGCCACTGAAGTGGCCCGCTTCGACCAGCCGTGGGCAATGGCCTTCCTGCCGGACGGCAGCCTGCTGGTGACCGAGAAGGAAGGCGCGCTGCAGCACTTCAACGTGCAGACCGGCAAGCGTGCGGCGATCACGGGCCTGCCGAAGGTGGCCTACGGCGGCCAGGGCGGCATGGGCGACGTGCTGCCGCACCCGGACTTTGCGAAGAACGGCTGGGTCTACGTGAGCTACGCCGAAGAGGGCGACGGTGACACGCGTGGCGCCGCCGTTGCGCGCGCCAAGCTGGTGCTGGCTGCGGATGGCAGCGGCACGCTGCAGGACTTCAAGGTGATCTGGCGGCAGACCCCGAAGGTGAGCGGCAAGGGCCACTACGGCCACCGCCTGGCGTTCGGCCCGGACGGCAAGCTGTGGATCACCTCCAGCGAGCGGCAGAAGTTCGACCCGGCCCAGGACATGAGCGGCAACCTGGGCAAGATCATCCGTCTGAATGACGACGGCACTGTGCCGGGTGACAACCCGTTCGCCTCGCAGGGCGGCGTGGCGGCGCAGGCGTGGTCGATCGGACATCGCAATGCGCTGGGCATCGCCTTTGATGCGAAGGGCAAGCTGTGGGTGCACGAGATGGGCCCGGCCGGCGGCGACGAGCTGAACCTGATCGTGCGCGGCAAGAACTATGGGTACCCGATCGTCTCCAACGGCAATCATTACGATGGCCGCGAGATTCCCGACCACAGCACGCGTCCGGAATTTGAAGCCCCGAAGATCACCTGGACCCCGGTGATTTCGCCCGCCGGTTTCATCATCTACAACGGTTCGCAGTTCCCGCAGTGGAAGGGCAGCGGTTTCATTGGTGGGTTGTCGTCGACCTCGCTGGTGCGGGTGGCGTTTGATGGTGACAACGCCCGGGAAGCGGAGCGGTTTGCGATGGGCGAGCGGATCCGTGAGGTTGAGGAAGGCCCGGATGGCGCGATCTGGGTGCTGGAAGATGGCAGCAAGGCGCGATTGTTGAAGTTGACGCCGAAGCGGTAATTCGCCACCGCGTGGGACGCGCCATGCGCGTCCTTCGCGGTGCCGCATCGGGCAATCAACTGCCGATGTTGTTGACCTTCACTTCGGACTCCCCGCACGCCTTGTCCAGGCACTTGCCGGTGATCCACACCTCGCCCTGCCCCAGCATCACGCCCTGCTGGTTGACGAACAGGGTGTCGAAACGCTGCTCGGCGATGAGCGCCTTCAGCGCCGGCGTGACAATCTTTGCGTAATCGCGCTGGAATGCAGCGGCATCGGCCAGCTTCACGGTCTTGCCGTCCACGCTGACCCGCACCGGGTAACGCAGCAACGCGGCGACGGCGGCACTGTCATCGGCGGCAATGCCGCGCTGCAGGTCGTTGAACACCTTTTCGTATTGATCGGCATCGCCGAGCAGGCGCTCGATGCGCTGGCGCGCGTCGCCTTCCGCGGCGGCGGCGTGATCGTCGCCGGAGGCGGCGGCTTCACCGGCAGCCACTTCGGTGGTCGCGGGTGCGGGCGTGGTGGCTGGGGCCGGTTCGCTGGTGGCGGGGACCGCGTCGGGGGAATTGCCGGCCACCGGCGCGTCTTCCGCGGGCGCGGTGGCGGTGGGCGCTTCGGTGGTGGAGGAAGATTCGGGCTTGCTGCAGGCGGCCAGCCACAGGGGGGTGGTGAGGGCGAGGAGCAGCGGGAGCGGAGTCAGGCGCATGTGTGTTCCATCCGAATGGGATGGTGCCAGCGTAGGTCAGTGCGTGTGACGACAACGGTATCCGGTAGCGCCGAAGGGAACGGCAGGAGCCGTTCCCAACGTCGCCTAGCGACGGCCCGAAGGGTGGATGCCAGGATGGCATCCATAACGTTGGCCGGCCCACCGAATGTGTCCCACGTTCAGGAGGGCCGGCCAACGGCCGGCGCTACCGGATTTATCCCAACAACTCGAACTGCACGGATTCCCCGGCAATCGAACTCGCGCACACCCACACATCAAACAACCCCGGCTCGGCGCGGTACACACCGTCACGCCCGGTGAACCCCAGCGCATGGCGATCCAGGGTGAACACCACTTCGGCGCTCTCGCCCGGCTGCAGCGCGATCTTGCGGAAGCCCTTCAGCTCGCGCACCGGCCGCACGCGGCTGGCGACGCGGTCGTGCACGTACAGCTGCACCACTTCCTCGCCGGCGACGGCACCGGTGTTGGTGACCGTGGTGGTGATGGTCAGGGTGTCGTCCCAGCCGAGCCGGGCCTGGCTGAGCTGCGGCACGCCGTAGCCGTAGGTGGTGTAGCCCATGCCATGGCCGAACGGGTACAGCGGCGCGTTCGGGATCTCGCGCCAGCGTGCCTTGAACTCGGACATGGTCGGCAGCTCGGGGCGGCCGGTACGCGGATGGTTGTAGAAGAACGGCTGCTGCCCGCTGACCTGCGGGAAGCTGACCGGCAGGCGGCCGGACGGGTTGTAGTCGCCGAACAGCACGTCGGCCACGGCCGGACCGGTCTGGGTGCCGAGGTACCAGGTGATGGCGACGGCGGCGGCGTTGCGCACCGCGCCCTGCAGCGCCAGCGCGCGGCCATTGCGTAACAGCACCACCAGCGGCTTGCCGGTCATGGCCACCGCTTCGGCCAGCGCCTGCTGCGCCGGCGGCAGGGTGATTTCCACGCGCGACTGCGCTTCACCGCTGTAACGCTGCGGCTCGCCCAGCGCCAGCACCACCACGTCGGCGCGCAGC
>NZ_RHPP01000195.1 GCF_003935715.1 Stenotrophomonas sp. 278
GTCACCCGCCGTTCGCCCGCCCAGCGCGTGGTCGACGGCGTGCCACATTTCGCCGCCAGCGAGCTGTCCGGTGCGCCGGCCTTCGACGTCGCCATCGATTTCAGCCTGCCCGAGGGCTTCGACCCGGTTCTGGCGTTGTGCCTGGAGCGCAAGGCCGGGCTGGTGTCCGGTACCACCGGCCTCAGCGAAACCCAGCGCCAGGCGCTGATCCAGGCCGCTGCCAGCATTCCGCTGGTCTGGGCATCCAATTTCAGCCTCGGCGTGGCCGTGCTGGACGAGCTGGTCGAACGCGCCGCCGGCGCGCTTGCGGGCTGGGATTGCGACATCGTCGAATCGCATCACATTCACAAACAGGATGCGCCCTCCGGCACCGCGCTGACCCTGGGTGCGGCCGCACAAAAGGGCGGGGCACAGCCGCATTATGCGAGCCTGCGTGCCGGCGACATCGTGGGCGAGCATCTTGTCCAGTTCACCGGCATGGGCGAGCGCATCGAGCTGACCCACCGGGCCACCAACCGGGACATCTTTGCCCGCGGTGCGCTGTTTGCAGCCGTTCAGCTGAATGGGCGGGCGGCGGGCAGCTACCGGGTCCGGGATTTGCTTTCGGCGTAGAGCCACGCCTTGCGTGGCTGAACAGGACGCCACGCGCGGCCGTACGTCAGCGGATGCATGCAAACGCTGGCGCTGGCGTGACCTTCCTATTACAATTCCCGCTCGCCGAATCACGACAGCCGGACCGGATTAAAACCGCCGTCCGCGCTTTTTTGCAACCGCTTTTCAGTGGATCGCGCGGCGTGACTTCGGTGACCCCTCGGTAGCCAAAGTGAGATTTCCGTGACCCAAGCCGCAATCCTCGTCCTCGAAGACGGCACCGTATTCGAGGGCGAATCCGTAGGCGCGCCCGGCCTGTCCGTCGGTGAAGTGGTGTTCAACACCGCCATGACCGGTTACCAGGAAGTGCTGACTGATCCTTCCTACGCCCGGCAGATGGTCACGCTGACCTACCCGCATATCGGCAACACCGGCATGACCGACCAGGACGACGAAGCCCGCAAGGTGTGGTCGGCCGGTCTGATCGTGCGCGACGTGCCGCGCCGCCCCAGCAACTGGCGCAGCCAGGTGTCGCTGCAGGACTGGCTGATCCAGCGCGGCGTGGTGGCCATTTCCGGCATCGATACCCGCAAGCTGACCCGCATCCTGCGCGAGCGCGGGGCGCAGAACGGCGCACTGATGGCCGGTGACGACATCAATGTCGACGTCGCGCTGGAAGCCGCGCGCAAGTTCCCGGGTCTGAAGGGCATGGACCTGGCCAAGGTGGTGAGCACGGATGCGACCTACAGCTGGAACGAGGGCCAGCTGGATCTGGACCGCAACGCGTTCGTCAACGCCGCGCCGCAGTACAAGGTTGTGGCGTATGACTATGGTGCCAAGCTGAACATCCTGCGCATGCTCGCCGAGCGCGGCTGCGACATCACCGTGGTGCCGGCGCAGACGCCCGCCGCCGAGGTGCTGGCGCTGAATCCGGACGGCGTGTTCCTGTCCAACGGCCCGGGCGACCCGGAACCGTGCGACTACGCCATCGAAGCGATCAAGGTGTTCCTGGACAAGAAGCTGCCGACCTTCGGCATCTGCCTGGGCCACCAGCTGCTGGCGCTGGCCTCCGGTGCGAAGACCGTCAAGATGGGCCATGGCCACCACGGTGCCAACCACCCGGTGCAGGACCTGGACAGCGGCCGGGTGATGATCACCTCGCAGAACCACGGCTTCGCGGTGGATGAAGCCAGCCTGCCGGCCAACCTGCGCGTGACCCACCGTTCGCTGTTCGACGGCACCAACCAGGGCATCGCCCGCACCGACGTGCCGGCGTTCTCGTTCCAGGGTCACCCGGAAGCCTCGCCCGGCCCGCACGACGTCAGCCCGCTGTTCGACCAGTTCGTGTCGCTGATGGCGCAGGCCAAGGCCTGATGCGCCGCGCCGCTGCCCTTTGCGCGGCGCGGATCTACCCCCAGTTTCCTGATCGACAGCGTGCGATCACCCCACACACGCTGTACTGACTTAGAGAAGAAAATGCCAAAGCGCACTGACCTCAAGACCATCCTCATCATCGGTGCCGGCCCGATCGTCATCGGCCAGGCCTGCGAGTTCGACTACTCCGGCGCGCAGGCCTGCAAGGCGCTGCGTGACGAGGGCTACCGCGTGGTGCTGGTCAACAGCAATCCGGCCACCATCATGACCGACCCGGAGATGGCCGACGCCGTCTACATCGAGCCGATCAACTGGCAGACGGTCGAAAAGATCATCGCCAAGGAAAAGCCCGACGCACTCCTGCCGACCATGGGTGGCCAGACCGCGCTGAACTGCGCGCTGGACCTGGCCGACAACGGCGTGCTCGAGAAGTACAACGTCGAGCTGATCGGTGCCAAGCGTGAAGCAATCCGCATGGCCGAAGACCGCGAGCTGTTCCGCGTCGCCATGGGCGAGATCGGCCTGGAATGCCCGACCGCCGCGGTCGCCCACACCCTGGACGAAGCGCTGGAAATCCAGACCCGCGTCGGCTACCCGACCATCATCCGTCCCAGCTTCACCCTGGGCGGTAGTGGTGGCGGCATTGCGTACAACCGCGAAGAGCTGGTCGAGATCGTCAGCCGCGGCCTGGAACTGTCGCCGACCACCGAAGTGCTGGTCGAAGAATCGGTGCTGGGCTGGAAGGAATTCGAGATGGAGGTGGTGCGCGACACCGCCGACAACTGCATCATTGTCTGCTCCATTGAAAACCTGGACCCGATGGGCGTGCACACCGGTGACTCGATCACCGTGGCTCCCGCACAGACCCTGACCGACAAGGAATACCAGCGCCTGCGCGATGCCTCCATCGCCGTGCTGCGCAAGATCGGCGTGGATACCGGCGGTTCGAACGTGCAGTTCGGCATCAACCCGGAAACGGGTCGCGTCGTCGTGATCGAAATGAACCCGCGCGTGTCGCGTTCGTCGGCACTGGCCTCCAAGGCCACCGGCTTCCCGATCGCCAAGGTCGCCGCCAAGCTGGCCGTGGGTTACACCCTGGACGAGCTGAAGAACGAAATCACCGGCGGCCTGACCCCGGCCTCGTTCGAACCGTCGATCGACTACGTGGTCACCAAGATTCCGCGCTTCGCCTTCGAGAAGTTCCCGGCGGCCGACGCCCGCCTGACCACCCAGATGAAGTCGGTGGGCGAGGTGATGGCGATGGGCCGCACCTTCCAGGAATCGGTGCAGAAGGCCCTGCGTGGCCTGGAAACCGGCAAGGTCGGATTCGACCCGACCGAGCTGGACCTGTCCAACGAAGACGACCTGCAGACCCTGCGCCGCGAGCTGAAGGCTCCGGGTCCGGAGCGTCTGTTCTACGTCGCTGACGCGTTCCGCGCCGGCATGAGCGTGGAAGACATCTACAACCTGTCGTTCATCGATCCGTGGTTCCTGGACCAGATCGAAGAGATCATCGCCGAAGAAACCAAGGTCGCGGCCGAAGGCATTGACGCGCTCGACGCCGCCCGCCTGCGCAAGCTCAAGCGCGCCGGTTTCTCCGACGCCCGCCTGGCCCAGCTGACCGGTACCAACGAAGCCGCCGTGCGCGCGCTGCGTCGCGCCCACAAGGTGCGTCCGGTGTACAAGCGCGTCGACTCCTGCGCCGCCGAGTTCGCCACCGGCACTGCCTACCTGTATTCGACCTACGAGGATGAGTGCGAAGCCGCGCCGAGCAACCGCGACAAGATCATGATCCTGGGCGGCGGTCCGAACCGCATCGGCCAGGGCATCGAGTTCGACTACTGCTGCGTGCACGCGGCACTGGCGCTGCGCGAGGATGGCTATGAAACCATCATGGTCAACTGCAACCCGGAAACCGTGTCGACCGACTACGACACCTCCGACCGCCTGTACTTCGAACCGCTGACCCTGGAAGACGTGCTGGAAATCGTCGAACTGGAACAGCCGAAGGGTGTGATCGTCCAGTACGGCGGCCAGACCCCGCTGAAGCTGGCGCGCGCGCTGGAAGCCAACGGCGTGCCGGTGATCGGCACCAGCCCGGACTCCATCGACCTGGCCGAAGACCGCGAGCGCTTCCAGCAGCTGGTCGAGAAGCTGGGCCTGAAGCAGCCGCCGAACCGCATTGCCCGCAACGACCAGGAAGCGCTGCTGCTGGCCCGCGAGATCGGCTACCCGCTGGTGGTGCGCCCGAGCTACGTGCTGGGTGGCCGCGCCATGGAAATCGTCTACGGCGAATCCGACCTGGCCCGCTATGTGCGCGACGCGGTGAAGGTATCCAACGACTCGCCGGTGCTGCTGGACCGTTTCCTCGACAATGCCGTGGAATGCGACGTCGACATCATTGCCGACAAGGACGGCAATGTGCTGATCGGCGGCGTGATGGAGCACATCGAAGAAGCCGGCGTGCACTCGGGTGACTCCTCGTGCTCGCTGCCGCCGTACTCGCTGTCGGCTGAAACCCAGGCCGAACTGCGCCGTCAGGTGGTGGAACTGGCCAAGGCTCTGAACGTCGTCGGCCTGATGAACACCCAGTTCGCGATCCAGGCCGGCGAAGACGGCAACGACATCGTCTACCTGTTGGAAGTGAACCCGCGTGCCTCGCGCACCGTGCCGTTTGTGTCCAAGGCCACCGGCATGGCGCTGGCCAAGATCGCCGCGCGCTGCATGGCCGGCAAGACCCTGGCCGAGCAGGGCGCAACCAAGGAAATCGTGCCGGACTACTACTCGGTCAAGGAAGCGATCTTCCCGTTCGCCAAGTTCCAGGGCGTGGACCCGATCCTCGGGCCGGAGATGCGCTCCACCGGTGAGGTGATGGGCGTGGGCCGCAGCTTCAGCGCCGCCTTCGCGCGCGCGCAGGAAGCCGGTGGCATCAAGGCCCCGCCGCAGGGCAAGGCCTTCGTGTCGGTCCGCGACCCGGACAAGAAGCGCGTGCTGCCGGTCGCCCAGGCCCTGCTGGAGCGCGGCTACACCCTGGTCGCCACCCGTGGCACCGCGGCGTGGCTGCAGCAGCACGGCATGGACTGCGAGATCGTCAACAAGGTGGTCGAAGGCCGTCCGCACATCGTCGACTCGATCAAGAACGGTGAGATCGTCTATATCGTCAACACGACCGAGGGCCGTGCCGCGATCAACGACTCGTTCTCGATTCGTCGCGAGGCGCTGCAGCACCGCGTCACCTACTCGACCACCATCGCCGGTGCCAAGGCACTGGTGCAATCACTGGAATTCCGCGGGACCGGCCCGGTCTGGTCGCTGCAGGAGCTGCACAAGGAGTTGAATGCATGAGAGCACCCATCACCCTGAAGGGCGCGCAGAAGCTGCGCGACGAACTGGATCACCTGAAGTCGGTCAAGCGCCCGAAGGTCATTGCCGCGATCGCTGAAGCGCGCGAACACGGCGACCTGAAGGAGAACGCCGAATACCACGCTGCCCGCGAAGAACAGGGCTTCATCGAAGGCCGCATCAAGCAGCTGGAGAGCGAGCTGTCGCATGCCGAGATCATCGACATCAGCAAGCTCAACGCCGGCAGCAAGGTCGTGTTCGGTGCCAGCGTGACCCTGGCTGACGTGGACACCGACGAAGAAAAGCAGTACCAGATCGTGGGTGACCTGGAAGCGGACATCAAGCAGGGGCTGATCGCCATCTCCTCGCCGGTGGCCCGTGCACTGATCGGCAAGAACGAAGGTGACAGCATCACCATCGACGCGCCGGCCGGCCAGCGCGAGTACGAAATCGTCAGCGTGCAGTACCTGGCCTGACCCATGGCCAGCGCGACCCTGCTGCTGCCGGCGCGCAGCCGGTTTCCGGCCGCGCCCTTGCCAGACGACGTGGCCAGGGCGCTGGGCCGGGCTGAACGCAGCACGGTGGAAGCGGGCGAGCGTGCCCAGCTGCAGCGGCACTTCCAGCTGCAGCCGGCGCAC
>NZ_RHPP01000196.1 GCF_003935715.1 Stenotrophomonas sp. 278
GCGCAGGCGCGGCCAGCGGCAGTGCGGGGAGGCGGCATAGAAGGCCAGTGCGGAGAACACGGACGCGCCGCCCGCCAGCACGCAGTACAGCGTGGCCAGGGTATCGGCGCTCATCGGGGCAGGCTCATGGGGGCAACTCAGGGGAGGCGCAGGCGGGGCGTAAGCTGCGCATGGTAATCATTGCCGTTTTCATCTGCCACAGCCACGTATTCATGGTCGGATCGTGCCGGTTTGGTTTAAGATCACCGCATCCCATTCAAGGCAACAAGGTGGCCCGCGCCAACGCGCCGGCCCAGCGTGCGACATGAGCACTACCACCGCCCACTGCTGACGTTCCCCGACGGCCCCTTGTCCAGGCGCCTTCGTGGCGCTTTTCTTTTATCTACGTATCCCAAAGACATGATCGCGATCACGCTTCCCGACGGCAGCCGCCGTGAATTCGAACACCCCGTCAGTGTCATGGACGTGGCCCAGTCCATCGGTGCGGGCCTGGCCAAGGCCACCATCGCCGGTTCCGTCGATGGCGTGCTGGTCGATGCCAGCGACGTCATCGACCGCGATGCCAGCCTGCGCATCATCACCGCCAAGGACGAGGAGGGCGTTGAGATCATCCGCCACTCCTGCGCCCATCTGGTTGGCCACGCGGTCAAGCAGCTGTACCCGGATGTGAAGATGGTGATCGGCCCGGTCATCGCCGAGGGCTTCTACTACGACATCTACTCCGAGCGCCCGTTCACCCCGGACGACATGGCCGCCATTGAAAAGCGCATGGGCGAGCTGATCGCGCAGGACTACGACGTCATCAAGAAGATGACCCCGCGCGCGGAAGTGATCGAAATCTTCAAGGCCCGTGGCGAGGACTACAAGCTGCGCCTGATCGAGGACATGTCCGACGACATCCAGGCCATGGGCATGTACTACCACCAGGAATACGTGGACATGTGCCGTGGCCCGCACGTGCCCAACACGCGCTTCCTGAAGGCCTTCAAGCTGACCCGCATTTCCGGTGCCTACTGGCGTGGCGACGCGCAGAACGAGCAGCTGCAGCGTATCTACGGCACCGCCTGGGCCGACAAGAAGCAGCTTGAGGCCTACATCAAGCGCATCGAAGAAGCCGAAATGCGCGACCACCGCCGCATCGGCAAGCAGCAGGACCTCTTCCACCTGCAGGAAGAGGCCCCGGGCCTGGTGTTCTGGCACCCGAAGGGCTGGGCGCTGTGGCAGGTGGTCGAGCAGTACATGCGCAAGGTGTACCGCAACAGCGGCTACGGCGAAGTGCGGTGCCCGCAGATCCTGGACGTGTCGCTGTGGCAGAAGTCCGGCCACTGGGACAACTACAAGGAGAACATGTTCTTCACCGAATCGGAGAAGCGCACCTACGCGGTCAAGCCGATGAACTGCCCGGGCCACGTCCAGGTGTTCAACCAGGGCCTGCACAGCTACCGCGACCTGCCGATCCGCTACGGTGAATTCGGTTCCTGCCACCGCAACGAGCCCTCGGGCGCGCTGCACGGCATCCTGCGCGTGCGTGGTTTCACCCAGGACGACGGCCACGTGTTCTGCACCGAGTCGCAGATCGAATCGGAAGTGACCGCGTTCCACCAGCAGGCGCTGGCGGTGTACAAGCACTTCGGCTTCGACGAGATCCAGATCAAGATCGCGCTGCGCCCGGAATCGCGCTTGGGCGACGATGCCACCTGGGACAAGGCCGAAGGCGCGCTGCGCTCGGCGCTGGCCAGCTGTGGCGTGGAATGGCAGGAGCTGCCGGGCGAGGGTGCCTTCTACGGCCCGAAGATCGAGTACCACCTGAAGGACGCCATTGGCCGTACCTGGCAGCTGGGCACCATGCAGGTCGACTTCATGATGCCGGGCCGCCTGGGCGCGGAATACGTGGACGAAAACAGCCAGAAAAAGCACCCGGTCATGCTGCACCGGGCCATCGTCGGCTCCATGGAGCGCTTCATCGGCATCCTGATCGAGCACCATGCCGGCCAGTTCCCGGCCTGGCTGGCCCCGACCCAGGTGGTGGTGGCCAATATCACCGATGCACAGGCTGAATACGTGACCGAGGTCCGCAAAACCCTTGCGGATCAAGGCTTCCGCGTGAACGCCGATTTGCGCAACGAGAAGATCGGCTATAAGATTCGCGAGCATACGCTGCAGCGGGTCCCGTACCTGCTGGTGGTGGGCGACCGGGAGAAGGAAAACGGCGCCGTGGCCGTGCGTACGCGCTCCGGCGAGGATCTGGGCAGCATGTCCGTCCAGGCCTTCATCGAGCGGTTGCAGGCAGAACAGTCTGTATAAACAAGTCCCGGCCCTATGGACGCCGTGTCCAGGGCCGGTTTGATTCCTCTGGGAGATTGCAATATCAGTACCCCTGACAACAAACAGAACCGCCGTAACCAGGAAATCCGAGTGCCGCGCGTCCGCGTGATCGGCAGCGACGGAGAGATGGTGGGC
This sequence comes from Stenotrophomonas sp. 278, assembly GCF_003935715.1. Classification (GTDB taxonomy): domain Bacteria; phylum Pseudomonadota; class Gammaproteobacteria; order Xanthomonadales; family Xanthomonadaceae; genus Stenotrophomonas; species Stenotrophomonas maltophilia_AH. The sequence goes on from NZ_RHPP01000196.1 coordinate 2,461, forward strand.
GTGTTGTCGCGCGACGAAGCGCTGTCCATGGCCGAAGAAGAAGGCCTGGACCTGGTCGAAATCCAGCCGCAGGCCGATCCGCCGGTCTGCAAGATCATGGACTTCGGCAAGTTCAAGTTCGAAGCGCAGAAGAAGGCCAACGAGGCCAAGAAGAAGACCAAGCAGGTCGAAATCAAGGAAGTGAAGTTCCGACCGGTCACCGACGAAGGCGACTACCAGATCAAGCTGCGCAAGATGCGCGGTTTCCTGGAAGACGGTGACAAGATCAAGGTCAACATCCGCTTCCGTGGCCGTGAAATGAGCCATCAGGAACTGGGTCGCGAAATGGCCAACCGGATCGAAGCCGATCTGGGCGAGGACATCGTGATCGAGTCCCGTCCGCGCCTGGAAGGGCGTCAGATGGTCATGATGATCGCGCCGAAAAAGAAATAACGCGCCTCCGGCGCGACCTAAGCGTAGAGCCACGCCCTGCGTGGCTGCAGCGCTTTACCCCACCCAAATCAACCATTTGCATCCCTCTCCAGGGTCGTGCATAATGGGCGGCCCCGTATTGCGGGGTGAAGGACCCGCCGGGTTCCCATCGGGGAATCTGGCTTACAAGCAGGCAAGGGCACGGACGGAAAGTGTGGCAACGCCACCGCCCTGGTCAGTGACAAAACACCATCAAGGACATAGCAATGCCCAAGATCAAGACCAACCGGGCGGCGGCCAAGCGTTTCCGCAAGACCGCCTCCGGCAAGTTCAAGGCTGGCCACGCCAACCGCAGCCACATCCTCACCAAGAAAGCGACCAAGCGGAAGCGTAACCTGCGTCAGACGAACCACGTCCGCGCAGAAGACGCAGGCCGTTTGACCCGTATGCTTCCCTACCTCTGAGGACTGAACCATGGCTCGAGTAAAGCGTGGTGTACAGGCACGTCGCCGCCACAAGAAAATCCTGACCCTTGCCAAGGGTTACTACAACGCACGCCGCAAGGTCTTCCGCGTTGCCAAGCAGGCCGTCATCAAGGCACAGCAGTACGCCTACATCGGCCGTAAGCAGAAGAAGCGCAACTTCCGTTCGCTGTGGATCACCCGTATCAATGCGGCTGCCCGCATCAACGGCCTGAGCTACAGCCGCTTCATGAACGGCCTGCTGAAGGCTGGCATCACCCTGGACCGTAAGGTTCTGGCTGACATCGCCGTGCACGACGCTGCCGGTTTTGCTGCACTGGCTGAAAAGGCCAAGGGCGCACTGGCGGCATAAGTCCATTCCCCTGCCGTTGCCGTTCACGCGCAACGGCTGTGGGTAAGGCAATGCATGGGGAAGGGCGCAAGTCCTTCCCCATTCTTTTTTCTGGCGACGGGAGTCGGCCCGGCGTCCATCGCGAAGATCGACCGACGCGAGGTCCCGTTTATCCATGAGCGACATCCAATCCCTCACCACCCAGGCGCTGGCCGACGTGGCCGCCGCGCAGAGTCCCGACGCGCTGGAAGGCCTGCGCGTTGCGCTGCTGGGCAAGAATGGCAGCATCACCTCGCAGCTCAAGCAGCTCGGTGGCCTGCCGGCTGACCAGCGCAAGGCCGCTGGCGAAGCCATCAACCTCGCCCGTGATGCCGTCAGCGCCGCGCTGGGTGAACGCAAGGCCGTCCTGGACAACGCTGCGCTTGACGCGCGTCTGGCCGCTGAAGCGATCGACATCACCCTGCCGGGCCGTCGCGCTGACCGCGGTGGCCTGCATCCGGTCACGCGCACCCTGGAGCGCATCACCGAAATCTTCGGCCGCCTCGGCTACGAGCTGAGCGAAGGTCCGGAAATCGAAGACGACTGGCACAACTTCGAAGCGCTGAACTTCCCGCCGCACCATCCGGCGCGTGCCATGCACGACACCTTCTATTTCGGCGACGGCCGCCTGCTGCGCACGCATACCTCCGGTGTGCAGGTGCGCTACATGGGCGACCACGCGCCGCCGCTGCGCATGATTGCCGCCGGCAAGGTGTACCGCAGCGACAGCGACCAGACCCATTCGCCGATGTTCCACCAGGTGGAAGGGCTGCTGGTGGACGAACACTCCACCTTCGCCGACCTCAAGGGCACGCTGTCCGAGTTCGTGCGCGCCTTCTTCGAGCGCGATTTCGAAATGCGTTTCCGGCCGAGCTATTTCCCGTTCGTGGAACCCGGCGCGGAAGTGGATATCGCCTGGCAGCAGCCCGATGGCAGCACGCGCTGGCTGGAAGTGCTCGGCTGCGGCATGGTCCACCCGAACGTGCTGCGCAACGTCGGTATCGATCCGGAGCGCTACACCGGCTTCGCCTTCGGCCTGGGCGTGGAGCGCTTTGCCATGCTGCGCTACGGCGTGAACGACCTGCGCGCGTTCTTCGAGAACGACGTGCGTTTCCTGAAGCAATTCGCGTAAGCGGTGATCCATGAAATTTTCTGAAAACTGGCTGCGCAGCCACGTCCCCACCACGGTCTCGCGCGATGAACTGAGCGCGGTGCTGACCGCCATCGGCCTGGAAGTCGAAGAGGTCACCGACCTCGGGGCAAAGCTCGACCACGTGGTGGTGGCGCGCATCGTCTCGGCCGAGCGCCACCCCGAAGCCGACCGTCTGCAGATCTGCCAGGTCGATGCCGGGCAGGGCGAGCACCTGCAGATCGTCTGCGGCGCGCCGAATGCACGCGCCGGCCTGGTTGCCCCGCTGGCGATGATCGGCGCGAAATTCGGCGACTTCCTGATCAAGGCCGCCAAGCTGCGTGGCGTGGATTCCAACGGCATGCTGTGCTCGGCCAAGGAACTGGGCCTGGACAGCGATGCCTCGGGGCTGTTCGAACTGCCCGATGACGCGCCGGTTGGCCAGTCGCTGGTCGAATATCTCGGCCTGCCTGATGCCAGCATCGAGATCAAGCTCACTCCGAACCGCGCCGACTGCTTCAGCGTGCGCGGCATCGCCTTCGACGTGGCCGCCGCGTGCGCCAGCGAAGTGGTGCCGTTCAACGCCGCCCCGGTGGCCGCCGCAGGCAACCGCGAACTGCAGATCACCCTGAATGCCGGCGCTGAAGCACCGCGCTACCTCGGCCGCGTGATCGAAGGCGTCAATCCGCGCGCCGCCACCCCGCTGTGGATGGCCGAGCGCCTGCGCCGCAGCGGCGTGCGTCCGGTCTCGCTGCTGGTGGACATCACCCAGTACGTGATGCTGGAGCTCGGCCAGCCCATGCATGCCTACGACCTGGGCACCCTGCAGGGCAGCATCGGCGTGCGCCGTTCACGCGCAGGCGAACAGCTCAAGCTGCTGGACGGCCGCGACGCCGCGCTGGATGACAGCTTCCTTGTCATCACCGACGTCGACCGTCCGGTGGGTCTGGCCGGCCTGATGGGCGGCTGGGATACCCGCGTCACCGACGACACCACCGCCGTGTTCCTGGAGGCTGCGCACTTCGCGCCGGCCGCCATCATGGGGCGTGGCCGCAAGCTCGGCCTGCACACCGAC
>NZ_RHPP01000197.1 GCF_003935715.1 Stenotrophomonas sp. 278
TCTACGCTTTGACATGAACACTCCTCATGGCCTGGATCGGCCTTCTTGTAAGTGTCCGTGAAAACGGGGGTGAACCCGGACATGTACGAGGGGCCTTGGGGGCCCCTCGCACTAAATCAATCAAACCCCAACAGGGTTAGCCTTCTCCGGATCAATCTTGTACTGCTTGATCGCCCGGGCCACGTCCTTCCCGGTCATCTTCCCGTCCTTCGCCAGCGCCGCAATCGCCGCGTGGGCAATGTAGTACCGGTCCACTTCAAAGAAGCGGCGCAGGTTGGCGCGGGTGTCCGAGCGGCCGAAGCCGTCGGTGCCCAGCACGGTGTAGGTGGCCGGCACGAAGGCGCGGATCTGGTCGGCGTAGGCGCGCACGTAGTCGGTGGCGGCAATCACCGGGCCCTGGCGGTCTTCCAGCAGCTCGGTCACGTAGGCCTTGCGCTGGGTGTCTTCCGGATGCAGGCGGTTCCAACGTTCTGCGTCGAAGCCATCGCGGCGCAGTTCGTTGAAGCTCGGGCAGCTCCAGATGTCGGCGGTGACGCCGAAGTCCTTCTCCAGCAGCGCGGCCGCTTCAATGGCTTCGCGCAGAATGGTGCCCGAACCCAGCAGCTGCACGCGCAGCTCGTTCTTCTTCGGCTTGCCGGCGTCGGTCAGCAGGTACATACCCTTCACGATGCCTTCGGCTGCACCTTCCGGCATTTCCGGGTGGGTGTAGTTTTCGTTCATCAGGGTCAGGTAGTAGTACTCGTCTACCTGGTCTTCCATCATGGCCTTGGTGCCGTGCTGCAGAATCACCGTCACTTCGAAGCCGAAGGTCGGGTCGTAGCTGCGCACGTTCGGAATGCCGCCGGCGGCCAGGTGGCTGTGGCCGTCTTCGTGCTGCAGGCCTTCACCGTTCAGCGTGGTGCGGCCGGCGGTGCCTCCGAGCAGGAAGCCGCGGGTACGCATGTCGGCGGCCTGCCAGGCAAGGTCGCCCACGCGCTGGAAGCCGAACATGCTGTAGTAGATGTAGAACGGCAGCATCGGCACGTTGCTGACCGAATAGCTGGTACCGGCGGCCATCCACGAGGCAATGGCACCGGGTTCGCTGATGCCCTGCTGCAGCACCTGCCCGCTCTGGTCTTCGCGGTAGAACATCAGCTGGTCAGCGTCGACCGGCTTGTACTTCTGGCCGAACGGGGCGTAGATGCCGATCTGGCGGAACAGGCCTTCCATACCGAAGGTACGGGCTTCGTCGGCCACGATCGGCACGATGTGCGGGCCCAGTTCCTTGTCGCGCAGGGTGATGTTCAGGCTCTGCACGAAGGCCATGGTGGTGCTGTAGCTTCGCTCGCCGCTGCTCTTGAGCAGGCGCTCGTAGGCTTCCAGCTTCGGAGCGTTGAAGCTCTTGCTGGCCTTGCGGCGGCGCTGCGGCAGGTATCCGCCCAGGGCGGCACGGCGTTCCTGCAGGTACTTCACTTCCGGACTGTCCGGGCCGGGGTGGTAGAACGGCACCTGGCCGTCCTTCAGCTGCTCGTCGGTGACCGGAATGTTGAAGCGGTCGCGGAAGTGGCGAACGGCTTCGTCGTCCAGCTTCTTGGTCTGGTGGGTCGGGTTCAGCGCTTCACCGGCGCTGCCCATGCCGTAGCCCTTCACGGTCTTGGCCAGGATCACGGTGGGCATGCCCTTGGTGTTCACGGCTTCGTGGTAGGCGGCATACACCTTGTGCGGGTCGTGGCCGCCGCGGTTCAGGCGCCAGATGTCGTCGTCGGACAGACCGGCCACCATGGCGGCGGTTTCCGGGTACTTGCCGAAGAAATGTTCGCGGGTGTACGCGCCGCCGAAGGCCTTGCAGTTCTGGTATTCGCCGTCGACGGTTTCCATCATCAGCTTCTTCAGGACACCGTTGGTGTCCTTGGCCAGCAGGGCATCCCAGTAACCGCCCCACAGCAGCTTGATGACGTTCCAGCCGCCGCCACGGAACACGCCTTCCAGCTCCTGGATGATCTTGCCGTTGCCGCGCACCGGACCGTCCAGGCGCTGCAGGTTGCAGTTGACCACGAAGATCAGGTTGTCCAGGCCTTCGCGGCCGGCCAGGGCGATGGCACCGAGGGTTTCCGGCTCGTCGCTTTCGCCGTCGCCGATGAAGCACCACACCTTGCGGTCGGACTTTTCGATCAGGCCACGGTTTTCCAGGTAACGCAGGAACTGCGCCTGGTAGATGGCGGCCAGCGGGCCCAGGCCCATCGACACGGTGGGGGTCTGCCAGTAGTCCGGCATCAGCCACGGGTGCGGGTAGCTGGAAAGGCCGCCGCCATCGACTTCCATGCGGAACTTGTCGAGCTGCTGTTCGTCAATGCGGCCTTCCAGGAAGGAACGCGCATAGATGCCCGGGGCGCTGTGGCCCTGGATGAAGAGCAGGTCGCCGGGGTGGTTGTCGCTGGGGGCGCGCCAGAAGTGGTTGAAGCCCACGTCGTACAGGGTGGCACCGGAGGCGAAGCTGGCGATGTGGCCGCCCAGGTCGCCCGGCTTGCGGTTCGCGCGCACGACGGTGGCCATGGCGTTCCAGCGGATGATGGAACGAATGCGCCATTCCAGTTCGGCGTTGCCCGGGCTCTTGGCCTCCAGGTTCGGCGAAATGGTGTTCACGTACTCGGTGGTGGGAGAGAACGGCAGGTAGGCACCCGAACGACGGGTGAGTTCCACCATGCCTTCCAACAGCTGATGCGCGCGCTCAGGGCCCTCGACATCAATAACGGCCTTCAGCGACTCGATCCACTCCTGGGTTTCCACCGGGTTCGGGTCGTTGCTCAGCACATCGTTCAACCAGTTCATTAGCGCTCCCATGACCGCACGCACGCGCGCGAGGTGTTTATAGATTTCTAGCCGCAAAGTGTAGCGCACCAATGGGTTTGCGATCTTCGCTACGGGGGCGTATGGAGCTTGGGAGGCCTGTCTTTGGGGACAGCGCGCGACATTGTGACGCAGTGTTCCATGGGGTTGGCCGGGATTGATTGAACCTCGTGTGTTTTCGATATATCGTTATCGCACTCGAATCGATATATCGAAATGACCTGTCCCCGTGAACCTGATGCCCCTGCCCGTTCGGCCAGCGCGCGACCGCTGAGCCGGGGTGACCTGCGGCTGCTGGTGCTGGCGCTGCTGGCCGAGCAGCCGCGGCATGGCTATGAGCTCATTCAGTGCATCGCGGAGATGTTCGTGCGGGTGTACACGCCCAGTGCGGGCTCGATCTACCCGGTGCTGGCGCAGTTCGAGGCTTCCGGTTGGGTGGATGTGAGCAGTGAGGGTGGCCGGCGGCGGTTCCAGCTCAATGCGCTGGGTCAGGCGGAGCTGGAGGCGCAGCGCGAGGAAGTGAATGCGGCGATGCGCCGGGTTCGCGACAGCGCGCGCACGATTGCCAAGGCGAACCTGCCGATGCCGGTGCGCGAGGCGCTGCGCGAGGTGAAGCAGGCGTTGGGGTTGCACCATGCGCGGTGGTCGGACGAGAACGCGGCGGTTGTGGCGCAGGCGTTGCGCGAGGCGGCGGTGCGGATTCGGGCCGGGCGCACATAGATCCATGTTGACCGCGCCAGCCATAGAGCGCGCCAGGTCATTTTTCCATTTGCCGCGGTTGCGGCCTTGATACAGGTATTCCCCCATGGCTTTGCATGAACATCAATTGCTGCGTCATACCGTGAAGTTCCGCCCGCTGCAGGTGCTGCGCACCGAAGAGATCACCCCGAGCATGCGCCGGGTGGTGGTGGGTGGCCCGGCGCTGGAGGGCTTTGATTCGCCCGCGCCGGACGACCACGTGAAGCTGTTCTTCCCGAATGCGGCAGGCGACTTCGTGGTGCCCACGATGACCGAACACGGCCCGCGCTACCCGGAAGGCCAGGAGCCCTCCCCCGCCCGCGACTACACGCCGCGCTGGTGGGACCTGGAGGCCGGTGAGCTGGCGATCGACTTCGTGCTGCATGGCGATGGCGTGGCCTCGACCTGGGCTTCGAATGCCAAGCCGGGCGATGCGATTGCGGTGGGTGGGCCGCGTGGGTCGCATATCACCGCCGATGACTTTGACACCTATGTGCTGATTGGCGATGAGACCGCGCTGCCGGCGATTGCGCGGTGGCTGGAGCAGCTGCCGGAGAACGCGCGGGCGCAGGTGTATGTGGAGGTGCCTTCTGCTGAGGATCGGCAGGAGCTGCCTGAGGATGACCGGATTACGGTTTCCTGGCTGGAGCGGAACTGGTTTGACGCCGCCACCAGTACGTTGCTGGAGGATGTGTTTACCGATTTCGAGGAACCGGACGGGGACACGTTCTATTGGATTGCGACCGAGTCACGCCGGGCGCGGATGATGCGGAAGTACATCGAGGGGCATCTGGGGGTGCCGAAGGATTGGATCCGCTCGAAGGGGTATTGGAAGGCGCATGCGGATGAGCATGAGGGGGATTGAGGGGGCCTGATGGACCGCGATGACGCGCATGGCGCGTCATCGCCGGGATTACAATTCCCCTCTATGCCTGCCCTCACCTCTTCGGCCCTTGCCGACCTTATCGCGCGCCTGCAACACGGCGACCCTTCCCTTGATGCTGCCTTGGCAGCCGCTGCCCCCAACGCCACCGTGCCGGTACGCGAGGCCGCCTTGGCCCTGGCCCTTTCCCAGCAGGCGCTGCTGAAGGCGCAGGCGGACATGGACCTGGTGGCCGATGAGCTGCGGAAGTACCAGAAGTTCGCGGCACCGGGGAAGCCGAATCTGCAGATCGTGCAGCTGCGCAAGCAGCAGGCGGCGGTGAAGCAGACGGCGTTGGTGGCGCGACAAGGTTATGCGCAGGCCACGCATGTGTTTCTGCGCGGCACCGGGGTGGTGGTGCCGTCACGGCGCACGCCGACGGATTTCAGTGCGTTGTGGTTGGGGAAGTTGGCGGGGTGAGGTGAGCGGTGATATCCCGGGCGCGTGGCGACGCGTTCGTCGCAATGGCGCACAAGGGTCATGGGGCGCGGGTCGCACGACAGTCGACCGCCGATAACGGTGCGACGTTCTGTGGGGCATGACCTGGGAACGGAGGCGTTTGCCGGACGGTGAGGCGTTTGCCGGTGGGGTCCATGCGTTAATGGGCCGATTGGTGTTATCGGCAGTCGTCTTGCGACCGACTCTACCAAAGCAAAGGCCAGAGCCAGAGCCACAGCAATACCCCAAAGCAAACGGCCCGCCATTTTTGGCGGGCCGTTCGTTTGTTCCGAGCAGCGGGGCAAGCCCCGCTCTACGTACGTCAATACATCAGACGTTACGCGGCCGGCTTTTCGCCGGTGGCTTCGGTGGTGATGCGGACCTTCACTTCGTCGCTCACGTTCGGGGCGTACGCGCCCACGCCGAAGTCGGTGCGCTTGATCGTGGTGGTGGCGTCGAAGCCAGCAGCCGGAACCTTGGCCATCGGGTGCTCGCCGCCGCCGTTGATGGTGACGTGCAGCACGATCGGCTTGGTGATGTCCTTGATGGTCAGGTCACCGGTGACGGTCAGCTTGTTGGTGCCAGCGGCTTCCACCTTGGTGCTCTTGAAGGTGGCGGCCGGGAACTTGGCGGCGTCGAAGAAGTCGGCGCTCTTCAGGTGTTCGTCGAACTTGGCGGTGAAGCTGTTGAGGCCGCTCAGCGGCAGCTTCACTTCCACGGTGCTCTTGGTCACGTCGGCCGAGTCGAACACCAGGGTGCCTTCGGCGTTGCCGAAGTGGGCGCTGGGGTTGGAGAAGCCCATGTGGTTCCACTGGACCAGCACGTCGGTGTGGCTCGGGTCGAGCTTGTAGGTGCCCGAAGCGATCTGGATGGCTTCAGCGGCCGGGGCAGCGGCAGCGGCGTCTGCGGCCGGGGTGGTGGTCGGGGCAGCGGTTTCAGCGGCAGCCGGGGTGGCAG
>NZ_RHPP01000198.1 GCF_003935715.1 Stenotrophomonas sp. 278
GCGCGCGCCCGCAGCGCGGTGCGCATGGGGCCGGGCTGCAGCCCGGCCACCCTTACCGGGCCGCGCGCCAGTTCGGCATGCAGGCTGGCGATCAGCCCACGCAGCCCGTGCTGGGCAGCCCCGTAGCCGCCCCAGTAGGCCTGCCCTACCCGCGCCGGGTCGTCGACGGTGAACACCAGCGCGGCGTCGTCGCGCTGCTTGAGCAATGGAAGAGAGGCCTGGGCGAGCCATGCCGGGGCGGTCAGGTTGACGTGCACGGCGCGCGCGAACGCGGCCGGATCGGCCAGCTCGAAGGGTGTCAGACCGGCGAAGTCCGCCGCGCAGTACAGCACGCCATCCAGCCGGCCCAGCTCGCCCTGCAGGCGCTCGGCCAGCGTGGCGTAGTCGTCAGGGGCAGCCCCCTCCAGGTCCAGCGGATACAGCAGCGGCTCCGGTCCGACGGCCTGGACCGCGCTGTACACCCGGTCCAGCCGGCGCGGCTTGCGCCCCAGCAGGACCACGGTTGCGCCCGCGGCGGCACAGGCCACCGCGGCGGCACTGCCGAAGCCGCCGCCCGCGCCTGCAATGAGAATGATGCGGTCGGCCAGCGACCCGCTCCCGACCGCCACGGACGGGAGGGCACTCATCCGTGCGCGGCCTCTTCGACGATGCGCTTGAGCTCGCCGGCCTCGAACAGCTCCAGCACGATGTCGCAGCCGCCGATCAGCTCACCATGGATGAACAGCTGCGGGAAGGTCGGCAGGTTGGAGAAACGCGGCAGGTTGGCACGCACTTCCGGCTCTTCCAGCACGTTGACGGTGCGCAGGTTGACCGCACCGGCGGCCATCAGCGCCTGCACGGCGCGACTGGAGAACCCGCACATCGGGTACTGCGGGGTGCCCTTCATGAACAGCACGAGGGGGTAACGATCGACTTCCTGTTGGATCTGCTGCAACACCGCCACCACACCTCTCCTGCGTTGCGGGGTCATCCGACTGCGGGTGGTCGGATAGACTTCCCCTGCGTCCATTGTAATGCGGTTGACCCCGCCCCGGACGCCCTCGTCTCACACGCCCGGATCGCCATGCCCTTCGACCTGCCCCGCCTGCCCTTCGAACGCACCGCCCTGCAGCCGCACCTGTCGGCAGCGAGCCTGGACCTGCATCTGGGCGCGCACCGTGCCTACGTGGAAGCGGTCAATGCCCAGATCGAGGGCACCGAACTGGCCGAACTGCCGCTGGAGGACCTGGTCCGGCAGAGCCAGGGGCGGCTGTTCGACGCCGCTGCCCAGGCCTGGAACCACGGCTTCTTCTGGGACGGCCTTCGGCCGCGCGGCAGCAGTGAGCCGCAAGGCCGGCTGGCGGAACTGATCGGGCGGCATTTCGGCGACCTGCGGCGGCTGCGCGAGGAGATCGAACGGGCCGCCTTGGGCCTGTTCGGTTCCGGCTGGGTGTGGCTGGTGCAGCACCCCAACAGCGCCCTGGCGGTCCAGGTCACCCGCAACGCGGGCACGCCGCTGGTGGGCCAGAGCACCCCGCTGCTGGCCTGCGACCTGTGGGAACACGCGTATTACACGGATTTCCAGAACGACCGGGCGAAGTACCTGGAGGCGTTCTGGAAAGTGGTGAACTGGGACGCGGTGGCGGGACGCTTGAGGGATTGATCGCGTGGGTCACGACCAACGGTCGTGACCCGCTCCATCAAGCTCGCAGCGCGTCAGCTGCCGGAGCCACCTGTTCACTGCGGCCCAGCTGCTTGCCCACCGCTTCCAGATCCGCCGCCAGCTGCGCGGCATCATCGCCCCGCAGCGTGGCATGCCCGACCTTGCGACCGTCACGCGGCTGCTTGCCGTAGTCGTGCCAGTGCCCGCCGGGCTGGGCGAGTACCGCCGCCGCATCAGGCATCGCGCCGATCCAGTTGAGCATGCAGACATGTCCCAGCATTCGGGTGTCACCCAGCGGCAGGCCGAGCACGGCGCGCAGATGGTTCTCGAACTGCGAGGTTTCGCTGCCCTCGATGGTCCAGTGCCCGGAATTGTGCACGCGCGGTGCCATCTCATTGGCCAGCAGCTCGTCACCGCGGCAGAACAGTTCCAGCGCGAACACGCCCACGTAGTCCAGGCGGTCGGCCAGGGTGCGGGCGTAGCCAATGGCAGCCGCCTGCTGCGCCGGGCTCAGCACGGCCGGAGCCAGGCTCGCCGACAGCACGCCGTCGACATGCCAGTTGCCGGTGACCGGCCAGGCACGGAACTCGCCGTCGCGGCCGCGCACGGCAACCACGCTGACCTCGCGGTCAAAGGCCACGAAGCCTTCCAGGATCAGGCCGGTGCGCTCGACCTGGGCACCGAGTGCGGTCCAGGCCGCGTCGATGTCGGCTTCGCTGCGCAGACGGAACTGACCTTTGCCGTCGTAGCCCAGGCGGCGGGTCTTGAGGATGCACGGCAGACCGAACTCACCGACGCGGGCGGCGAGCTCGTCGCGGCTGCGGATATCGGCGAACGGTGGCAGCGGAATGCCCAGCTCGCGGAACAGGGTCTTCTCGCTCAGACGGTCCTGGGCCACCGCGAGTGCATCCGGGTTCGGGTACACCGGCACGCGTTCGGCCAGGAACCGGGCACTGTGCGCGGGCACGTTCTCGAAATCAAAGGTGACCACGTCGACCTTGGCGGCAAAGGCAGCCAGCGCCGCTTCGTCGTCGAACGCAGCCACCTGCAGCGGAGCCAGCTGGCCAGCGCAGGCGTCAGCCGCGGGATCGAACAATTCAAAGCGCAGGCCCTGCGGCGCGCCGGCCAACACCATCATGCGGGCGAGCTGGCCGCCGCCCAGAATGCCTACGGTGCGGGTCATTGGCGCGGGTCGTCGTGGGCCATGACGTCTTCGGTCTGGCGGGAGCGGAAGGCTTCCAGCGCCTTGCCGATGGCCGGCTGCTCCGGTGCCAGCAGCGCGGCGGCGAACAGCGCAGCGTTGGACGCGCCGGCGTTGCCGATGGCGAAGGTGGCCACCGGAATGCCGGCCGGCATCTGCACGATCGACAGCAGCGAATCCATGCCGTTGAGGGCCTTGGACTGGACGGGCACACCCAGCACCGGCACGGCGGTCTTGGCCGCGACCATGCCCGGCAGGTGCGCGGCACCGCCGGCCCCGGCGATGATGGCGCGCAGGCCACGGCTGCCGGCCTGTTCGGCGTAGGTGAACAGCACATCAGGCGTGCGATGCGCCGAAACCACCTTCACTTCATACGGAACGCCCAGCGCATCGAGCTTCTGTGCAGCGTGCTGCATGGTTTCCCAGTCGGAACGGGAGCCCATGATGATGCCGACGAGCGGCGCGGATTGGTTGAGGGTCATTGGCCGTCACCTGCCTTAAAGACGTATTCTAGCCGTCTTCCACGCAAGACGAAGAACCCATGGATCGCAAGCTGCTTGACCTGCTGGTGTCGCCGGACCACCGCCAGCCCCTGTCCCTGCTCAATGCCAAGGGCCTGGAGGCCCTCAACCAGGCCATCGGCACCGGTACGGTGACCAAGGCCGATGGCAGCGCGCAGTCCCAGCCGCTGCGCGAAGCCCTGCTCACCCGCGACGGCAAGCAGGTGTTCCGGGTCGACGACGGCATTCCGGTGCTGCTGGCCGAAGAAGCCATCGCCACCGCCCAGATCGCCGATTTCCCCGCGCAATGAGCCCTGCCCTGCTGCCGCCTGCGGCCGCACAGGTCGAGGCGGATGTGGCCCGCGCCCTGGCCGAGGACATCGGCAACGGCGACGTCACCGCCGCCCTGCTGCCGGATCGCCCGGACAGCGCCTACCTGCTGTGCAAGCAGGACGCGGTGATTGCCGGACGCCCCTGGTTTGATGCCACGCACCGGGCGCTCGACCCGGACGTGCGCATTGACTGGCGCGTGGCCGAAGGAGACGCCGTCAAGGCCGGTACCGTGCTGGCGACCCTGCAGGGGCGCAACCGCAGCCTGGTCAGCGCCGAGCGCACCTCGCTGAACTTCCTGCAGACCCTCTCCGGCACCGCCACCACGACCGCCCGCTACGTGGCGGCCGTGGCGGGTACCGGCGCGCGTATTCTGGATACCCGCAAGACCCTGCCGGGCCTGCGCGTGGCGCAGAAGTACGCGGTGCGCTGCGGCGGCGGTGACAACCATCGCCTGGGCCTGTTCGACACGTTGATGCTGAAGGAAAACCACATCCGCGCCGCCGGCTCGCTGACCGGCGCGGTGCACGCGGCGCGGGCGCAGTGGCCCCAGCTGCCGCTGGTGGTCGAGGTCGAGAACCTGGACCAGCTGCGCGAAGCGCTGGCGGCAGGGTGTGACCGGATTCTGATCGACGACTTCGATGCGGGCACGCGACGGGAGGCAGTGAAAATCGCCGCCGGGCGCATTCCGCTGGAAGTGTCCGGCAGTGTTGACCTGGCCGGATTACGGGCGATTGCCGAGGACGGCGTGGACTGCATTTCGATTGGCGGGCTGACCAAGCACGTGCAGGCGATTGACCTGTCGTTGAAGCTGGGGCCCGCCCCGGGCTGACACGCCGTGCCGACCAACGGTCGGCACCTACCGGTCATGTGCACCGCGGTAGCGCACGACCGTTGGTCGTGCGACGCGTAAACGCGCGTGCGGCCTTCACGGATTACCCAACCCGCGTCTGCGACGCTCTGGTTACCCCCACCGGAGAACACCATGCGCCGGATGCTGTTGCCCGCCTGCCTGCTGCTGGCGGCCGCCCCTGTTACCGCGACGGCGGCTGAAGTCTGCGACATCCCGCCCCGCTACGGACTGAGCCCGCTGGCGATAAGCATCGTCCGCACTGCCTGCAACGAACATCGCCTGTGGTACCGCCCCTTCATCGATGGCGAAGGACGTGCCGCCAACCTCGGCGTCAGCGAGGCCGAGCGCCTGTACCTCTCCGACGATGGCATGCCTGCCTGGCAGCGCGTGGTGGCCTACTGGCGCGACAGTGGCACGCTGGGCCCGATGGGCAGCCAGCCCGGCGCGACGAGCTGCATGCAACCGTTCGGTTCGCGTTACACCGACAGCGACTGCCGTGCCTTCATCATCGACAACCCCTGGTCGGCGGCCTTCATCTCCTGGGTGATGAGCCGCGCAGGCGTACCGGGCTTCACCCGCTCTCCGCGCCACATCGATTACATCCGCGCGGCGTACGAGAACAGCGGGCCGTACCGGATGACCGACCCGGCGCAGGGCAAGCCCGCCCCCGGCGACCTGCTGTGCTACCTGCGTGGCCGCGACGAAACGCTGAGCTACGCCGGGCTGGTGCAGCAGCTGAGCGGGGGCAAGGTGGAGAACTGGAAATCGCATTGCGAGGTGGTGGTCGCGGCCAACATGGGCGGCGACCACACCCTGTACCTGATCGGTGGCAATGTCATGAACACGGTGGCGATGCGCAAGCTGCCGCTGGATCGCAACGGCCGCATCCAGCTGCCGCCGGCCCCACCCTCCGATCCCTATGACATCGGCTGTACACCCGGCCGCGAAGACGAGTGCAATTTCAACCGCCAGGACTGGGCGGCCCTGCTGAAGCTGGTGGCGACCTCGCCGATGGGCGTCACACCCAGCTACCCGCCCGCGCCAGCGTCCACGCCGACAACCCGCCCGCCGGAGCCCGCCC
>NZ_RHPP01000199.1 GCF_003935715.1 Stenotrophomonas sp. 278
GGCGGTCTTCTTCTTGGGTGGCATACATGATCCTTTTCAACATGTTATGCCCGAACACAAAATTCCTGACAGTCCCGACAGCGTCTGACTTCTCTATCCGACCGGGAATGGTTGGAAATGCGTCGCCATTGACTATAGCGACTTTGATCGTGTCTTGGAGGTCAGAAATCTTCTCGGCGATACGCCGTAACGCCGCTTCTCGCGCTTCCGGTGATGCACCGCCGTCCACCTGCAAGAGACGACCATCATCCGTCGATGCAAGGCGGCCCAGAACGGCACCCACGGAACGAGTATAAGAAGAAGCGGTCTTTCCGCGATGGGGCGGCGTCTCAATTTCGTTCGCCAGCGCATCATCAAAGGGAAGGTAGAGTCTATTCTTTGACGAATGAGGGTCAATCAGCTTGGCTTCCACAAGTTGAATCAGAATAAGATCATTCTTGAAAAAGCTCTGCTCAATTACGTGGTGACTCTGCAGCAGCACCGGACTCGGCGACATTCAACCCTCCCTGGCGATCAAACCAAAAAATACTCAGCGGCGTCTTCCAAGTACACCCCACGCCCACACCCACCCGCACCGAACCCGCGTTCGACAAGCGCATCCCGCATCACACGATCACACACTATCAACCATTCGTTGTACTTGTTTCGAAATATTCTTGATTGGCCAACCACATCCTTCTTGAAGGCCAAGCGGGCTCCCAACCCAATCTCGTAATACTTCCCAAGTGCCATTCCTTCGGTAATGATCTCCACTTCAGATGCACCATCGTCGATCGCATTCAGGAAGCGGGTAACATCGCAAAGATAGAACTCAGGACCGAGAGAGCCGTCATGCAAATAGTAGATGCACTTGGCAAATGCAACCCCCTCTGGGTCAACTGCCTCAAGAATCGATTTCAGCTCACCTGAAACCAGCCAGTAACCCTCAAACAGCGAATCCAATTCGTTAGGCCCATACTCAGGGCGCGTCTGCCTCAAGACTGGAACCTCAGACAGCGGCGGGAAGCCGCCCGTGATCGGCCGAATGAACACTTGATCCCGTGGCCGCAACTTGTCGGCGTTCTCAAATTCGACCCAGTGACCCGGGCCGCCGAGCTCAGGGCTGATAACAAAGAACTCCCCCTTCTTCGGGGAGTTCTGCCTAGACACGCCATCTTCTACGTTCTCTACCACTACTCGCTCCTTTTCGTAGAACTTCTTCGACTCCGCTCTTTGAACGGAATCTGAGTATCACCTAGGTGGCGATTGTACCCATGAAGTACTCAGCAGCGTCTTCTAGATAGACTCCGCGCGAGCATCCATCAACGCCGAAACCATTCTGGACGAGACAGTCTCGGAACTTACGATCACACACAACAAGTGAGGTGTTGTGTGGAGAACGAAAGACCCTCGCAGAGCCAGTCACATCCCGCCTGAAGGCCAGGCGCGCGCCCATTCCGATCTCATAGTACTTCCCACTTGGGAATCCCTCAGTGAGGATTTCAACTTCAGATGCTTGATCGTCAATTGCATCGAGAACGCGCACAACATCGCATAGGTATAACTCAGGCCCTGCTGAATCGTCATGCAGCCGGTAATCACATCTGACGAACGCGAAGCCATCCGCATCCATCATCTCGAAGACCGCTTTCAGCTCTCGTGAAACGAGCCAGTAGCCCTCAAAGCTTGAGTCCAAGTCACTGGGACCAAGGCCGGGCCGCGTTTGCCTCAGCACTGGAATTTCCGGCAGGTCCGGAAATCCACCTTGCGAAGGCCTGATTAGACCCTGATTGGCCGGCCTCAATCTATCGGCATTCTCAATGACAACGCCGTGACCGGGCCCACCCGCCTCCGGGCTTATGACGAAGAACTCGCCTTTCCTGGGTAGATTTGGCGTGGAGTCGCCATCGACACTGCAGTCGCTCATGTTTCGTCCCGGTTCAATGCCATAGGAAGGATAGCCAAGGGCGCTGACTTCAGTGTGTGGCCTAGATGCGCTTGGGCCTTGCACGCTCTTGGACCTCATATCTCAAGCTCAACGCTCGCGCTGCGTGGCAATAAGGCCTTATCCCTGCCTCAGCGACGTGGTCGCGCAGCTTGGTGCTTGGCGATGATGGCGCGGGCTGGTCCATGCGGATGTTGCTCCGTGTGGGGTTGGGCCTGAGTGGCCTGATGGATGGTGGGGATAGGGTGTCAGGGTTGGTCGGGGTTGGGTATCGGAAAAGTCTGAAGCGGTGTTCTAGGATTGGGGTGGGTGGACGGCAGGCTTCGTTTTGGCACCGCGCAGACACGCGTGGCTTGGCTCTACAGGGGGCGCTGCCGCAGCATGTACTTCACCTCCTCTTCCTTCTTCGCCTGTCCAACCGGTCTGCGTTTCCATTGCACCGGGCGGCGTCCAGTTCCGGCCGCGCTTCGGTCAAGAGACAGCCCGCCCGTTTCCCAGCACCCACAGGGCGACCTCTATTGGCGGCACTTGTGTTTCGCGGACCATGGCCACACCGCGCAGGTCCAGCTGCAGGCGCTGCCTGGCTCGGGGTAGTCTCCTCTTTGCACTCTCGATGCTTCTTCTCCACTGCCGCCTACCGCCGCCGATTCCAGGCCGGATGCGTTCCCCTTAATATTCATAGACTTAGATCGCCATTCTGGAATCGACCAACGGATTTCTGAAGCGTCCCCCTTCGGTCGCAGGATCTGGGACGCAGTGGACAGATCATGCCCCTCCCTCGTAGGAGACGGACGAAGAATGCAGATTGACTCGGAGTGGCTGGCCGCGTTCGATGAGGCGCTTTTGGCCTTGTTTGCGATTGACCACGCGGATGCGGGGATGGATCGGGAGGAGTTGGGGTGGTATTGCGAGATGCCGGCCGGGGAGGCGGCGCTGGCTTATGGGGAGGACTTTGATCTTTGTCGGCGGGATCGGGTTTGGCCGGTTTGGGGGTTGAGGTTGGCTAGTTGAGGCTGATTGCGCCAAGTAGTGTCGTCTACGGCATACTTTCGCCCTATGGGACCGGCGGTTCGCATAGGGCGGGGAAGCAGACGTGGATGAATGGACTTCAGAGCAGTTGGCAGCTGCGGTGGACGCGTATCGCGTCCTGCAGAACGCCGAGGCGCAGGGGCGGAAGCCCAATAAGGCAGAGCTGTATAGGCAGCTGGCCGCTGCGCACGGTCGTACTCCCAAGGCTTGGGAGTACCGGATGCAGAACATCTCGCATGTGCTGGAGCAGTTGGGACTGCCTTGGCTCCAGGGCTTACGCCCGGCTAGGAATGTCGGGGCTGAGGTAACTGGTCAGCTGATCAAGCTTCTTGGAGGCGGGGTGCCAACTGCTGTTTCTGGGCCAGCGTTGACTGAGCTCAAGAGAGAGCGTGAGTTGGCTGAGGACGGCGGAGCTTTCTCACCCGACAGCGTCGAAGACCAGCGCAAGCGGGTGTATGCCAGCATCGTGCGGCGCCAGGGGCAGGCCAAGTTCCGTAGCGCCCTGCTGGAGGCTTATGACGGACGGTGCGCTATGACTGGTTGGGGTGTTGCTGACGTGCTGGAGGCTGCGCATATCTACCCCTATCTTGGGAAGGACACGAATGTTGTGCCCAACGGGCTGCTGCTTAGGTCCGATGTCCACACCTTGTTTGACCTTCAGCTGATCAGTGTGGATGCCAAGACGATGGAGGTCTGCGTGGCGCCGCAGCTGCGTGAGACAGGGTATGGTGTAAAGCATGGGGCACCGCTTGCGATGCCGGTGGTCGCTGCGCTATCGCCAGATCGACAATTGCTGGAACGGCATCGGGCACTGTGTCCTTGGTGATCGACCATCCACGCGACTACTGCTGCTGAGCCGTTAGCTGATAGATCCACCTCACTCGCATAAGCGATGCGTCGCATTGCGGATGGCTCTAGAATCCGTCCCAAGTTCTTACCATTAGACAGATAGGCTGGGATTCGATGCGCTCGCACTCAGAGATTCTGAAGGAAATTGCCGCATTTGAGCCGGTGAGAGGCATTTGGTTGCCGCTTGATAGCTTGCTTACTGAACTCTGGGCAGTTGGCCCAGAGCCTGCCCTGGCCCTACCGGTTCTTTTCGGGGTCTTTGAGAGATTTCCTGATGACGATGGCGCGGGAGTATTCTGGGCAATCGTTCATGGCATTGAGGCTCTTCAGTTTAACTATGAGCCATTGCTTCGGGAGTCGCACGGCCGGGTGCCATCGGAAATGTCCGAGACCATGCTTATGCGGCTCGCCAAATTAAGAAGCGGAGCTTAGCGTTTCGGTCGCGCTTCTTGCACGTGGCGGTCACTGGAACCTTCACAACCCCAAGCGCTGCCGCGCATAATTCGCTGACCAACTCATGGAGACCCTCTCGCATGAATCGTTGTAAACCCCTTGCCGGCGGCGCGCTTGTCGCTACCACTCTTTTGCTCGGGTTCACTGCCCAAGCCGATACCTCTCTCGACGAGGTCGTCAACCCATCCATGCTAGGGAAGACTCTGAAGTACGCGGAGTTCAAGATTGGCTCGCCTGCTATGCGCGAATTCACCGATGACCTGGGCATCCGGCGCAACTTTTACGAGGTCAATGGCTGCACGGTGGCGGTCAGCGTCAGCAATAGCAACGTAGTGAGCGTCGGCATGTCACTTGAGCCAACAAAGGGGTGCGATCTCGATGTCAACGGCATCGCTGAAGGTGCCAAGCCTGGAAGCAAGGCAACGATCCTTGCGTCCAAAACCACGTTCAAGGACTACGCGTGGCGCGGACCTCTTCACTTCACAGACCCCCAACTTCCGTCGTGCAATGCCTGCCTCGAGGGCGGCTTCAATGCCAACATCGATGGGGTTGGCGCGCTGGGAATGGTGTCAGTTCAACTCGAAGGTGCGACCTATACGCCGGACAGTCGCTACCAAGATTGGCGCAGCCTCTTGCGGAACAATGGCATCGATGGCACCGACAGTGATGCGCTGCCTATCACCAGCAGCACCTGTCCATTAAGGCGGTTTGACCACCAGGCCTACCAACTTCTTAAGAACACCAAGGTTATCGGGATCTCTTTCAGCCGCACTAGCGAAGTCTTGCAACCGCAGTGCAGTGGCAAGACTGTGTGGCCGCTAATTCATCGCGGCGGTTGATCCAAGGGCCGCTAACCTCAGCCCGCGTCCGCGCGGCAGAGGTTGTAGTGTCGGCGTAAAGGAGCTGTTCGGCGATCCTGGGAAGCCGCCTGCTGGCAGAGCGGATTGCTAGCGCAAAGCTGGTCCCGGGCCAGGGCGTCTTAGGAGGATGATGAGAAGTGGGAGGCATCCATCCGGCCGACGCCCGCTGCGGACGCAGAGGAGCTAGCGTTGGCCCAGCGGAGGTTGACGCCCACGGAAGCTTGACAAAGAGGTACCGGCGGAAGGATGCAGCCGCGGCAGTGACCGCGGCACGATGCCAAATCGGTGGAGATTGACGCCAGCCCAAAGCTCCGCGAGCCCATGCAGCATGAGCCACGCAGCACCAATCATTAACCCACGATCGACGACGCTACATCTTGATCAACGGTTGCGTCCCCTTGTAATGCCCCACCGGTTCCTGCTCAGGTCATGCAGTTAATGTAGCGGCATAAGCCGCGTCCGGGGTCATCATCTTCAGCGCCTG